>DATEDP010000012.1 GCA_035281585.1 bacterium | reverse complement strand
CTTCAGCCATACTGCCAGCCATTTGGTCGGCATTAACGTCAATCGGGTGATCAGTCTGACTTTCGTCTTCGGATCGATTTTGGCCGCCGCCGCCGGCATTTTGGTCGGGCTCTCCAATCCCAAGGTCGATCCGCTGATGGGCTTGATGCCGGGGCTCAAGGCCTTCGTCGCCGCGGTCTTAGGCGGCATCGGCAACATCCCCGGCGCCCTGATCGGGGGCCTCTTGATGGGCGTGGCCGAAACCCTGGTGGCCGGCTACCTCTCCAGCACCTATCGCAACGCCTTGGCCTTCGTGGTCTTGATCTTGATCTTGCTGATCAAGCCGAGCGGGCTCTTGGGCAAGAGCGGACAGGAGAAGGTCTGATGAAGCGGCTGCTCTTTCCCCTGCTTGTTCTCGCGGGGCTCTGGGGCCTGAACTGGCTCTTGGGCAGCTACCTCAATCCTTATTACCTACAAATCTTGGTCTACATCGGGATCAACATGGTCCTGGCCACCTCGCTCAACCTGATCAACGGCTACACCGGTCAGTTCAACCTGGGCCATGCCGGCTTCATGGCGGTGGGCGCCTATGCCTCGGCCGCCTTCAGCGTTTACTTCCACCCGGCCCTGCGCGCGGCCCTGGGCTTCATCCCCGAAGCGGCGCTGACGCCGCTGCTCTTTTTGCTTTCTTTGGCCTTCGGCGGCTTATTGGCCCTGATCGCCGGCCTGGCTATCGGCTTGCCGACCTTGCGGCTTCGCGGCGATTACCTGGCCATCGCCACCCTCGGCTTCGGTGAGATCGTCCTCGTCATCATCTATAATATGGACGTGGTCGGCGGGGCCCGCGGCTTCGCCGACATCCCGGCCTATGCCGATTTCTTCTGGGTCTTCGCTTTCGCCGCCCTCACCTTGTGGGTGGTGGGCCGGATGACCCGGGCTTCCAAGGGCCTGGCCTTTCTGGCGGTGCGCGAGGACGAAATCGCGACCGTTTCCTTGGGCATCTCCAACACTCGGGCCAAGGTGACGGCTTTCGCTATCGGCGCATTTTTCGCCGGCCTCGGCGGCGGCCTCTACGCCCACTACTTGAACTACCTCCACGTCAACAGCTTCTCCTTCCTCAAGTCGGTCGAGTTGGTGGTCATGGTGGTCCTGGGCGGCATGGGCAATCTCTGGGGCGTGGTCGCGGCCGCGGCCCTGCTCACCATCCTGCCCGAGGGGCTGCGCGGTTTCGCCGAGTGGCGAATGATCCTTTATAGTCTGTTGATCATCGTGACGATGCTGCTGCGCTCCAAGGGAATCTCTTGGAAGTTCTGGAGCCGCAAGCCGGCGGGGAGCGAGGCTTAGGATGGCGCTGCTCGAGGTCAAGAATTGCAGCATTGCCTTCGGCGGCCTCAAGGCCCTCTCGGGCCTCGACTTCAATCTCGATGCCCAAGAGCTGATGGGGATCATCGGCCCCAACGGCGCCGGCAAGACGACCTTCTTCAATTTGCTGACCGGCGTTTACGATCCGACCGAGGGCGAGATCTTCTTCGAAGGCAGCTTGATCAATCCCCTGATGCCGCATCAGATCAATCGCCTCGGCGTGGCTCGGACCTTTCAGAACATTCGGCTGTTTCCGGAGCTGAGCGTCCTCGACAACGTCCGGGTCGCCTTTCATCACCGCATCGGCTACTCGCTCTGGGACGCGGTGCTGGCCCGCCGGCGCTTCGCCGAGGAAGAAGAGCAAATCCGGCTCCAAGCCCTACGGCTGCTCGAGGGCTTTCATCTCGGCAAAATGAAGGACGAGCAGGCCAAGAACCTCTCCTACGGCGACCAGCGCCGGCTCGAGATGGTGCGGGCCCTGGCCACCCACCCCAAGCTGCTCCTGCTCGACGAGCCGGCGGCCGGGATGAACGCCTCGGAGAAGCGCGAGCTGATCCAGCTCATTCGCCGCCTTCACGGCGAGCTCAAGCTGGCGATCATCCTGATCGAGCACGACATGTCGGTGGTGATGAACCTCTGCCCGCGAATCCTGGTCTTGGATTACGGCATCCCCATCGCCGAGGGCCGGCCCGAGGAGATTCGGAGCAACCCCAAGGTCATCGAGGCCTATTTGGGGGAAAGAGTAGAACGCAGTGTTTAAGCACGGTGTCATCCTGAGCGAAGCGAAGGATCTCATACCCACCAAGGTGGAAGAGATCCTTCGTCGCTTCGCTCCTCAGGATGACAAGTTGACCCCATGCTCCTGATCGACGACCTCCATGTCCACTACGGCGCGGTCCATGCCCTCAAAGGCGTCAGCCTCCACGTCAAAGCCGGCGAGATCGTGACCTTGATCGGCAGCAACGGCGCCGGCAAGACGACCCTGGTCCGCACGGTCAGCGGGTTGATCCGGCCGAGCCGGGGCCGGCTTGAATATGAGACACCGGGGCTGCGGGTCGATTTGGCGCGGAGCCCGAGCCACGAGATCGTCCGCCAAGGCGTGGCCCAGGTGCCGGAGGGCCGGATGGTCTTCGCCAACTTGAGCGTGAAGGACAATTTGGAGCTCGGCGCCTACGGCCGGCGGGACCGCAAGAATTTCGGCTCCGACATGGAGCGGATCTTCCAGCTCTTCCCGCGCTTGAAAGAACGGATCGAGCAGAACGCCGGCACCCTAAGCGGCGGCGAGCAGCAGATGCTGGCCATCGGCCGGGCCCTGATGAGCCGGCCTTCGCTCCTGCTCCTGGACGAGCCCTCGCTGGGCATCGCCCCGGCCTTGGTCCAGCAGATCTTCAAGACCTTGGTCGAGATCAACCGCGAGGGCGCGACGATCTTCCTCATCGAGCAGGACGCCTTCTTGGCCCTCGAGACGGCCCACCGGGCCTACGTCCTCGAAACCGGTCAAATCACGATGGAAGGCAAGGCCTCCGACCTTTTGCAGGATCCTAAAATTCGGAAGGCCTATTTAGGGGAAGCCTAATGCCGGTCATCCGTTCTCGGCGTATTCGCGGATGACTTCTTTGGCGATGCGGCTGAAACCCTCGAAGACGCTTTCGCCCTTGGTGGCGATGGTCTCGAAGTCCGGCGCCTGGTGGGGATTGAGCAGCTTGCGCATCGCCTCGACGTTGGCGGCATTGGGCAAGTCGCGCTTGTTGTATTGGACCAGGAAGGGAATCGTATCCAAGCTCACGCCCTGCTCGGTGAGGTTGGTTTGGAGGCTGTCGAGCGAGCGGAGGTTGGCCTCCATTTGATCGACCGAGCTGTCGGCGACGAAGACCACGCCGTCGACGCCCTTCAAGATCAGCTTGCGGCTGTCCTCGTACAAAACCTGGCCCGGCACCGTGTACAGATGGAAGCGGGTCTTGTAGCCTTTGATCTCGCTCAGGAATAGCGGCATGAAGTCGAAGAACAGGGTCCGCTCATTCGACTCTTGGCGGATCATCTCGGCCTTCGATTTGCCCTTGGTCTTCTCGAAGAGATACTCCAGGCAGGTGGTTTTGCCGGACTGGGCCGGCCCGTAGTAGACGATCTTAAAATTGATCTCTTTGCTCTGATAATTGATGAAAGACATTTTATCCTACTCCGCAAATTCTTCGAATTTGCTGCGCGCTTTGGCCAAGCCAAAGCTTGCCGCGAATTCTAGGAAGGCGCTGGAAGGGCTGTCAAGCGCTGTAAATTGTGGGGGCGACCCTTGCGGGCGCCCGATCTGCAACGATGGCCATGCCCTTGCCCCGGGCAGGCGCAAGGCCTGCCCCTACAAAACCTGACGCCCTTCCAAGGCCTTCTTCAGGGTGAGCGGGTCGAGATACTCGATCCCGCTGCCCACCGGCACGCCCGAGGCGATGCGGGTGACCTTCATGCCGAGGGGTAGAAGGATTTTCTGCAGGTAGAGCGAGGTCGCCTCGCCCTCGACGTTGGGATTGGTGGCCAGGATCACTTCCTCGATGCCTTCCGGTGCCAAACGGCCGAGCAATTCCGAAATTTTCAGCTCATTGGGCCCGACCCCTTCCAGCGGCGAAATCGCGCCGTGCAAGATGTGGTAAAGGCCGCGGTAGCTTTGGCTCCGCTCGATGGCCAGCATGTCCTGCGGCGACTCCACGACCAGCAAGAGTCTCGGATCGCGTTTCGGGTCGGCGCAGAGCCGGCAGGGATTCTCCTCGGTCAAGTTTTGGCAGCGCCGGCAAAAGCCGACCTTCTCGTGGAGGGCGCCCAAGGCCGCGGCCAACTCGGTGGCGTAGCTCTTCTTCTGCCGCAGGATGAAGAAAGTCAGGCGGGTCGCCGTCTTCTCGCCGATGCCGGGCAGCTGGCTGAGGTAATGAATCAGAACTTCGATCGGAGAAGCCATCAGAAAAGTCCCGGCATCGACATCCCGCCCATCAGCGAGGACATTTCCTTCTGAATCTCGTCTTGGGCCCGGCGGTGGGCCTCGTTGACCGCGGCGATGACCAAATCCTGGAGCATGGCGACGTCGCTCTTGTCGACCACGTCGGGCTCGATCTTGAGCTCGAGCAATTCCTGCTTGCCGTTGACCTTGGCTGTCACCATGCCGCCGCCGCTCGAGGCCTCGAAGGTCATCTGGCTCAGGGCTTCCTGCTTCTGGGCCATCTCGCGTTGCATCTTCTGGGCCTGCTTCATGATCTTGTTCATGTCCATCGATCGTCACTCCTTAAGGCTGGCGTTGAGAATCTCCATCGCTTGCTGAACCACCGGATCGAGCGGCGCCGGCGGCGGACCCGAGGACGAGGCCGGCGAGCGCGGCCGGCCGGCTTCCTCGCTCTTCAACTCGACCTTGACCGGGGCGCCGAGCTCCTCGCTCAAGGCTTCGGCCAGGGCCTGGCGCTTCTCGGCGAACATCTCGCCGATCGGACCGGGGGCGAAGGCGACGATGAAGCGGTGGCCCTCCCAGGTTTGGGAGAGGGCCGAATCGAGCAAGGCCTTGATCTGGGGTTTCTTGCGGAGCACCCGGTCGAGCAGCCCATTGTCGGAGCTGCTCACCTTAGCCGAGCGCTCCGCTTCCACCCCACCGCTTGCCGCATTACCCCCCTTTGAAAAAGGGGGGCCAGGGGGGATTTTCCCCAAACCGGCTCCACTACCTACCAGCGCCTTCCCCCCCAAGACCGCCGCCAAAGACTGAAAAGGATGCCCATGGACCAGCTTCACCACCAAGAGATCGAAGAGGATCTTCGGCGAGTCGCTTCGCGCCATCTCTTCCGAGGCCCGGTAAACCGTCTGAAAGGCGACTTGGAGGTCGGCCAGCTCCACCGGCTCGACGGTCTTCTGCATCACCGCCAGCGCGTCTTTTAAAACGCCTTCGCCCAAGGTCTCGGGACCGGCGGCCTTGAGCAGGGTCAAGTCATGGAGGTATTGGACCCATTGGAGCGCGATCTGGCGGAGGTCGAAGCCGCGGCGATAGAGGTCTTCGACCTTGGCCAAGGCCTCGCTCAAGCGGCCGGCGAGGCAATCGGCGCTCAGATCCTCGATGGCGCCGGCGCCGGCCAGGCCCAGCATCTCATGAATCTTGGCCAGCTCGAGCCGGCCGCCGCAGAGGCCGATCGCCATGTCGAGCAGACTTTGGGAATCGCGCATCGAGCCCTCGGCCGCTCGAGCCAAGAGCTCGAGGCTGGCCTCGTCGGCTTGGACCTTCTCCTCCCGGCAAATCTTGGCCAGGTGCTCGGCGATCTTGGCCTGGGGAATCCGGCGGAGGTCGAAACGCTGGCAGCGCGAGAGGATGGTCACCGGGATCTTGTGGGCCTCGGTGGTCGCGAACAGAAACAGGACGTGGGGCGGCGGCTCCTCCAAGGTCTTGAGCAAGGCGTTGAAGGCCGCGTTCGAGAGCATGTGGACTTCGTCGATGATGTAGATCTTGTAGCGGCCGGCGGCCGGCAGGTACTTCACCTGCTCGCGCAGCTCCCGGACGCTCTCGACGCTGGTATTGCTGGCGCCGTCGATCTCGATGACGTCGAGGAAGTTGCCCTGGGTGATGGAGCGGCAGTTGGAGCATTGGTTACAGGGCGTGGCCGTCGGCCCTTGCTCGCAGCTCAGGGCCTTGGCGAAAACCCGGGCCAGCGAGGTCTTGCCGGTTCCGCGGGCGCCGGTCAGCAGATAGGCGTGGTGGATCCGGGACTTCTGGATGGCGTTCTTCCAAGTCTGGGTGACGTGCTCCTGTCCGATCACTTCGTCGAAGCTTTGGGGGCGATATTTCCTGGCGAGAACTTGGTAGGACATAAAAAAGCGGCCGGGTGGGTCTCGCTGCGCAAACGGAACCGTTACCGTTGCTTCCTTCCGGACCTGGCGGGATTCGCGGTCCTCATTTCGCGCGAGGACCCGGCCATCCCGGGGAATAGGACAGAAGAATCGGAGAGGCAAGGCCGGATTTTCATGCCGAAAATCGCCGGAAATCAGCGGCCGAGCGCGCGCAGCACCCGGGCGGCGCCGCGGGCGGCGGCGCCGGCGACGCTGCCCACCAGGGCGCCGGCGAGCGCCAAGGCGCTGCCAACCGGACCACCGTCGAGGCTAGCGCCCGACGAAGGCTGGGGGTGAGGGGCGGCCGGCGGATGAAGTGGAATGTCTTGACCCTGCGGCCGGCCGGCCGGCGGAGTCGGCTGATTGCGCGGCGAACCGGGTTGAGCCGGCGAGCGCCGCAGATTCGAGTGACGGCGATTCAGCTGTTCCAGCCGCTGGCGAAGCCGCGGGAAGCGCTCGAAGAGATCGAGATTGGGGATGCGGCGGATGACCTCGAGGCATTCTCGGGTTTCGGCCACGTAACTGCTCCGGGTCACCGGGTCCTCGACCAGGCGGTGGACCGTCACGCAAGGCTCGGCCGGAGCTTCGCAAATCGGCTCGATCCGGCGGAAAGTCTCAATACAAACAGGGGCTTGGGAGGAAGAAGGGGGCGTCATTGGAAACTCCTATCGCGCCCCGCGCTGGATAAGGGTTTATCGGCGCCGATGAAAAGGGGTTGTGAAAAGAAAAAGCAACCCGGCTTCGGATTGCTTCCCGATTTTCCGCTTGGTCGTGAACCTCGCTTTATATTAGGCCTTCCTGGAATTTTCCCATTTTCAAAGGAGCCCTCATGTCCGATCTCGTCATGGCCATCGACCAAGGCACCACCGGCACCACCGTCCTGATCCTCGATCAGCATCTCAATCTCCTCGCCAAGAAGAACAACGAGTTCACCCAGCACTACCCGGCCCAGGGCTGGGTCGAGCACGACCTCGACGAAATTTGGAACGGGACGGTGAAGACCATCGGCGAAGCCATTCAATTGGCCGGCATCGATCCGGCCCGGATCAAGGCCATCGGCATCACCAACCAGCGCGAGACCACCGGGATCTGGGAGCGCAGCGGGGGCAAGCCGATCCGCCACGCCATCGTCTGGCAGGACCGGCGGACCGCCGACTTCTGCAACCAGCTCAAGAAGAAGCCGGGCATGGAAGCCAAGATCCGCAAGAAAACCGGCCTGGTCATCGACGCCTATTTCAGCGGGACCAAGATCAAGTGGCTGCTCGACCACGTTCCCGGCGCCCGAGCCCGGGCCAAGTCGGGCGAGCTGGCCTTCGGCACCATCGACACCTTCTTGGTCTGGCGCTTGAGCGGCGGCAAGGCCCACGTCACCGACGTGTCCAACGCCTCGCGAACCCTGCTGCTCAACCTGAAAAGCCTGGAATGGGATCCGGAGCTGCTCAAGATCTTCTCGGTTCCCGAAAAATTGCTGCCGCGGGTGGCCTCAAGCTCCGAAATCTACGCCCACACCAAGGGCGTCCCCGGCCTGCCCGACGGCATCCCGATCTCGGGCATGGCCGGCGACCAACAGGCCGCCCTCTTCGGCCAGGCCTGCTTCGAAGCCGGCTCGGCTAAGTGCACCTTCGGCACCGGCTCCTTCATCTTGATGAACACCGGCAGCAAGATCGTCGCCAGCAAGAACAAGATGCTGACCACCGTGGCCTGGAAGATCGGCAAGAAAGTTTGCTACGCCCTCGAAGGCTCGGCCTTCATCGCCGGCGCGGCGGTGCAATGGCTCCGCGACGGCTTGAAGACCATCGACTCGGCGCCCCAGATCGAGGCCCTGGCCTCCTCGGTGCCGGATTCCGGCGGCGTCACCTTCGTCCCGGCCCTGGTCGGGCTGGGCGCGCCCCACTGGCGGCAGGAGGCCCGCGGCCTGATCAGCGGCCTGACCCGCGCCACCTCCCGGGCCCATCTCGCCCGCGCCACCTTGGAAGGCATCGCCTTTCTCCAGTACGACATTCTCCAAGCCATGGCCAAGGACTTGGGCAAGAAGCTCAAGGTCTTGAAGGTCGACGGCGGGGCCTCGGTCAACAACCTCCTGATGCAGTTCTTGGCCGATATCCTCCGGGTCGAGATCGTCCGCCCCAAAATGGTCGAAACCACCGGCCTCGGTGCCGCATTTTTAGCCGGCTTGGCCGTCGGCGTCTGGAAGTCCGAGAAGGACATCCAGAAAAGCTGGGTCAAAGACCGGGATTTCAAACCGTCCATGTCGACATCCGCCGCAAAGCATCATATCGATCGCTGGCTGATGGCGGTCAAAGCTGCCTAAAAACCCGGGAATGGGAATTGACAAGAGTGCCTCTCTCCTGGAAAATTTGGGGGTAGGGGTTTCATTCAATCCATTCACGTTTACCTGGGGGCTTCATGCATTGCTTTTTTGTTCGTCCAGCCAAGCTAGTTCGGGCTTGTGTCTTCGCCTTTCTCTTCTTCGCAGCCGGTTCGCTCCACGCCGGCAATAAACCTTGGGCCTATATCGCCGATGCGACCAAGCGCTTCGTGGTGCTGCCCGAATTTTACAATCTGGCGGTGCTCGATCGCAGCACCGGCTTGATCTGGACGAAGGAGCCGCACGGCGCCATCACCCATTGGACCAATGCTGTCAGCGTTTGCTACATCAACTCGGTCGGAGCCGAGCCCAACGGCCGGCACGGGATTGCCGGCTGGCGCTTGCCCCGCCCTTCGGAGCTGCTCAGCCTCCTGGAGTTAAGAGTTTCATGCAGCCCCGGCGGTTGCGGAGCCAGCTATGAGCTTCCGGCCGGCCATCCTTTTACCCTGGAATCCAACACCCTGTTTTGGAGTTCCGAGCCCACCTTGACCGACACCGCCTCGGGCGAGCCCGGTGCTTGGATCGTCGACGTCCTGGGTGGCGGAGCCATCGAGCATCCGCGGGAAGAAGACGCCGGAGTATGGTGCGTGCGTGGCTAAACTAGCTCTCTTCTTTTTGCTGTCCTTGGTTTTCCTGCCTTTGCCCGAGGCCGAAGCGTCGGACTTCTGCGGCAACTTCCTTTGCGCCTGCGGCGACGGCGAAGCCGCCGACACTTGCCCGAGCGACTGCGGCGATTGCGGCGATCTGCTCTGCCAGCCCTATGAAGATCCCGACTCCTGCCCGCTGGATTGCGGCCCCTGCGGCGACCTGCTCTGCGACGGCATCGAGAACCACGTCACTTGCCCCGAGGACTGCCCCCAGATTTGCGGCGATTTGATCTGCGAGCCGGGCGAGGAGGCCTGCGAGGTTGATTGCGACAGCGCGGTCGTGGCCTGCGAGGTCGTCGAGCCCAGTCCCAGCCCCAGTCCGAGCCCCAGCGAGGGTCCCGGCCCCGATCCGAGCGAAGATCCGGATGGGGATCCCGACGGCGACGGAATTCCCAGCGAGGGCGAGGACGGTCAAGCCGACAATTGCCCGAACAAGGCCAATCCCGAGCAGTTCGATCGGGATGGCGACGGCGTCGGCGACGCCTGCGACTCCACGCCCACCGGCGGCAACCCGCTCGACGGAGCCGAATTCGGCGGCGGCGGCGGTTGCTCGCTGAATCTTCGGCGTTAAATTTTCCCGAATTTCCCCCTTTGAAAAAGAAGGGTAAGAGATCAGCCGGCCAGGGCTTGGCGCATCTTGCGGATGGTCGCGGCGTAGTCGCCGCCGTTGAAGATCGCCGAGCCGGCCACGAACCAATCGACGCCGGCTCTGGAAACTTCGGCGATGTTCTCGACCTTGATGCCGCCGTCGACTTCGATCTGAAAAGAGAAGCCGTGCTCGCGGCGAATCTTGTCGAGCTCCTCGACCTTCTTGAAGGCGGCCGGGATGAACTTTTGGCCGCCGAAGCCGGGATTGACCGTCATCACCAAGATGAAATCGACTTCGTCGAGGATGTAACCCATCGACGCCACCGGCGTGTGCGGATTGAGCGCGACGCCGGCCTTGGCTCCGAGGCTGCGGATCAATTGAATCGAACGGTGGAGATGGCGCGAAGCCTCGACGTGGACGCTGACGTAGTTGGCGCCGGCCTTGATGAAATCGGCGACGAATTGATCGGGGTGGTCGATCATCAAGTGGGCGTCGATCGGAAGCTTGGTGATCTTGCGCACCGATTCCAGGACCAAGGGGCCGACCGTGATGTTGGGCACGAAATGGCCGTCCATCACGTCGAAGTGGATGATGTCGGCGCCGGCGGCCTCGACCGCGCGAACCTCTTCGGCCAAGCGCGAGAAATCGGCGGAAAGAATGGATGGGGCAATGAGTTTGGCCATAAAATTTTAAGAAAAGACGAGCTCGGTTGCGGCCAAGCCTCGCATAAAATCGGCGGCGTTCAAAACGCTTTTTCCCTCCGGCTTGAGCCGCCGAATTTCGAGGGCGCCTTGACCGGTCGCCACCAAGATTCGGCCGCCGGAACCCGGCCAGAGGCTGCCCGGCTTGAGGGCGGCGGCCGGCTCGGCCGGGGCCAGCTCGCTGAGCACGATTCGTTTGCCGTTCAAGAACGTGAAGGCCCCCGGCCAAGGCGTCAGCCCGCGATAGCGGTTGTAAATTTCGGCCGCCGGCCGGGTCCAATCGACTCGGCCCTCCTCCTTATGGAGCAAGGGGGCTAGGCTGGCTTCGGCCTCGTTTTGGGGCGTCGGATGGATATTGCCCCGTTCCAATCCGGCCACGGTCTGGACCAAGGCCTGGGCGCCCAAGTCGGCCAAGCGGCCGGCGAGGGAGCCGGCGGTGTCGGCCGGCAAAATCGGCTCGCTCCATTGGAGGAGGATCGGCCCGGTGTCGAGGCCTTCGTCCATCACGATGGTCGTCACCCCGCTCTCCGCTTGGCCCTCGATCAGGGCGTAGGCCACGCAGGCAGCGCCGCGGTATTTGGGCAAGAGCGAAAAATGCAGATTGACGCAGCAGATTTCGGGAATCCGCAAAACCTCGGGCGGCAGGATTTTTCCATAGGCGACGACCACGATCAGCTCGGGCTCCAGCCGGCGCAGGCTTTCGACGAAGTCGGGGTTGGCTTTGATTTTCTCGGGTTGCAAGACCGGAAGCCCGAGCGCTTCGGCCGCCACCTTCACCGCCGGCGGGCTCAGGACCTGGCCCCGGCCCTTGGGCTTGTCGGGCTGGGTGACGACCGCCAGGCCTTGATGGCCGGCGCTCTGCAAAGCCTGCAGCGAGGGCACCGCGATTTCGGGCGAACCCATGAAGACGTAACGGGCCATGCTAGCGCACCACCGTTTGGCCCTTCTTCACCTTGTCGCGATAGAGGTCCTGCTTGAGCCGGCTCAGCTTGTCGAGGATGAGGATGCCGTCCATGTGATCGACCTCATGCTGCAAGGCCACCGCCAGCAAATCCTGTCCCTCGAGGGTGACGGCTTGGCCTTGGCGGTCGAGGGCCTCGACCACGACCCGTTGGGCCCGCTTCACCGGCACGACCAAATCGGGACAGCTCAGGCAGCCTTCCTCCCAAACCACCTCGCCTTCGCGCAGCGTGAAGCTGGGATTGATGACGACCTTGGGGTCGCGCACGATCAGCTCACCCTCGTTGATCCCGACGTCGAGCACCATCATCCGCTTCAAGACGCCGATCTGGACCGCCGCCAGGCCCACGCCCGGCGCGGCGTACATCGTGTGGAACATCTCGTCGAGCAGCTCTTGAAAATAAGCCTTGCCGATCTCCTCGGGATCCACCGGCTGGGATTTCTCGCGGAGGCGCTTGTCGGGGTATTTCAGGATTTCGAGCATAGTCTATTCATCCTACAGCCAAGACCCCGTAGCAAGGGGCTTTAGCCCCGCCATTTCCAAGTCCATCGTTTCGCGCAAGCGGGGGACTAAAGCCCCTTGCTACAAGATTTGGCACTGAACTTGTACTCCCGTAGCCAGGAGCTTCAGCCCCGCTCGTATGGCAGGACCAAGACTCAAATTTAATTACCAAGGAGAATGGGCCTATGCCCTAACGGTTTGCTGCATGGGCAAACAATCCAAATTTATAGAGGACTCGGTTGTCCAAGCTTGCATCAAATTCTTAAAACAAGCGTGCGAAAAGTATAAGTTTGAGATTTGGTGCTATTGTTTCATGCCCGATCATCTTCATCTATTGTTGCGGGGAGGCTCCCTTTTTTCGGATTTAAAGAAGTGCATCGAACTTTTCAAACAGTTAAGTGGTTTTTGGTACAAGCAAACCCATCGAGAATCCCTCTGGCAAGGGAGTTATTACGATCAAGTCATCGCTCGGGAAGAAAAGCTCGAGCCTTTCGTGCGGTACATATTAGAAAACCCTGTGCGCGCAGGTCTGGTGAAAGATTACCGGAACTATCCGTTTTCCGGATCCTTGGTTTTTAATATCGAACGATTGATCTAGGAAAGGCGGGGCTAAAGCCCCTTGCTACAATTCTGCAGCCAGGGCCTTAGTCCCGCTTCCTTTAAAACGAGCCCGCCGGATCGACGTCGACGTGAAGGGACACTCCGGCGGCCAACGACTTCTCCAGCCGGCCCAACTTTTCCTCGAGGACCCGCCGCATCGCTTCGTATTTCGAAGTCCGCAGCAAAAGCTGCCAACGGTATTTGCCCCGGAGCTTTTCCAGGGCCGACTTCGAGGGGCCCAGAACCTTCACTTCGGGGTGGCGGGCGAAAAGGGTCCGCAGGTCTTCGGCGAGTTTTCGGGCGGCTTGCTCGACCTTGCCGGCTTGGTTGCCGCTGAGCCGCAGCAAAACCAGCCGCCGGAAGGGCGGATACTCGGCTTCCCGCCGATGCTCCCGCTCATGGAGAAAGAAGCGATGAGGGTCCTGCTCCAAGGCCGCGGCAATGGCGTAATGCTCGGGCCGAAAAGTCTGGAGAAAGACTTCGCCCGGCAGGTCGTGGCGGCCGGCCCGGCCCGCGACTTGGGTGACCAGCTGGAAGAGTCGCTCGGCCGAACGGAAATCGGGCTGATGCAAGGTGCTGTCGGCCAACAAGATGCCAACCAAGGTCAGTTGCTTGAAGTCGTGGCCTTTCGCCACCAACTGGGTTCCGACCAAAATGTCGATCTCGCCCTTCGCGAAGCTGGTCAGGATCTCCTCGGTCCGCTGGCGGCTCAGGCTGACGTCGCGGTCGAGTCGGGCGATGCGGCGGCCGGGGTGGAGCCGGGCCAGCGCTTCTTCCAGCCGCTCGGTGCCGCTGCCCATGGCCTGCAGCTCCTCGTCCGAGCATCGCGGGCAGCGTTCCGGCGGCGGCGCCCGGAACTCGCAATAATGACAAACCATCGCGGCCGGCCGCTTGTGATAGGTGAGAGCGATCTCGCAGTTCGGGCAATTCGGCGCCTCGCCGCAGCCCCGGCAAAGCAAAAAGGGGGCGAAGCCGCGGCGGTTGAGAAAAAGCAGGGCCTGCTCGCCGCGGGCCAAGGTCGCCGCCAAGGCGGCCGCCAAGCTCGGGCTGAGCAAGGTCTCGGGATCGGCCGCTTCTTTTTTCAAGTCGACCAGGTGAATTTTGGGCAGAGCGCCGCGGGTCGCCCGGTCCGGCAAATGCAAAAGACGGTATTTGCCGCTTTCGGCATTCTCCAGGCTTTCCAAGGAAGGGGTCGCCGAGCCCAAGACCACCGGAATCCCCTCCTCCCGCGCCCGCAGCACCGCCAGGTCCCGGCCTTGATAGCGAAAGCGCTCCTCCTGCTTGTAGCTCGAGTCGTGCTCCTCATCGACGACCACCAAGCCCAAGTCTTGGAGCGGCAAGGCCAGCGCCGAGCGGGTGCCAACCAGGATCCGGAGCTCGCCGCTTCGGGCTTGGATCCAAGTCTTCAGCCTCTGAGCCTCGGTCATGGCCGAATGGTAGGAGCCGACAACGGCTCCGAAGCGAGCGGCGAAGCGCCCCACCGTCTGGGGGGTCAGGGCGATCTCGGGCACCAGGATGAGAGCCGAGCGTCCGCGGCCGAGGAGCTCGGCGCAAAGCCGTAGATAGACCTCGGTCTTGCCGCTGCCGGTGATGCCGTGCAGGAGGTAAGCCTGGAAGCCTTCGGGGCCGGCCAGGATCGCCTCGATCGCGGCGTTCTGCTCGGCATTGGGCTCGGGCAGCGAAAGCGTTTCGAGGGCGGGAATGGGGCGAAGCCGAGCCTTGGCCGGGTCGGGACTCTTGGTCTTGAGCAGGGCCGGCGGGAGGAAGGCCCGGAGGGCCTCACCGGGCGGGGCCAAGTAATGGCCGATGCTCCATTGCAGAACCCGAAGCAAGGGCGGCGAAAGATCCCAAATCTCCGGCAGCCGGGCGCTGAGCGGCTTGATCTCCGCCAGATCCGGATCGGGCTGGACCCGGGTCGCCGCCACGATGCCCACGCTCTGCCGTCGGCCCAAGGGCGCCACCACCAATGAGCCGGGCCGCAGGGCAGGCCAATCGGCCGGCACCGCATAGGTGAAGGCCAGCCGCCGCGGGACCGGTAGCCAGACCGAGACGTAATGGGAGGCCGCTTCCATTCGCCGGATCTCTACGAACCCCAGGGCTCCCGACGCAAGCCTCTTGTCGCGGCACAACCTTTTGAGCTGGACTTCGACAAGGCGATAGAATGGTCATTGGCATTCGGGGGCCAAGCCAATTGAATTTGCCGGAGCTGGCCGCTTTGGATCGCGAGCGCGATCCCGAATTGCGCGGCGAGGCTTTGCTCGACTTAGCGCGGCGGATCGCCCGGCGCGAGGACCCCGAGCCCGCCGCTTCGCTTTATGGCGAGCTGAGCCAAGACCCGTCGCTTCCGGTCGCGGTTCGCCAACGGGCCCGCGCGCGCCTGGCCGCGTTGCGCGGCGAAGGCGACCTAAGCTCCTCGACTGAAATCTTCCTCAGCCGTTTTTTCCAACAAGTCACCGACCCGGCCGCCCTTTTCGCCATGACCGTCGCCGGCACCGCCTTTCACAGCGTTCGTTGGCTGGCTCTGGGTCGACTGGCGGCCAATCCTGCCGCCAACCTTTTCACTCGGGGTTTCGGCGCTCGGGCCCTCGCCGGCCTGGCCGGCTTCGCCGTCGAAGCGCCGGCCTTTCCGCTGGCCGCTCGGCTGGGCGGCTGGGCCCGGGGCCGGCCCTCGGAATGGAGCGCCCCGCTCTTGGAAAGGGAGCTAGCCGCAAGCTTCTTGATGTTGGGCGCTTTGCGGGCCGGCGGGCTCGTTTCCGGCAGCCTGGCTCCCCACAGCGGCGTAGGGAGGCCGGCGATCCAGCAGGCCGGAATGTTCGGCGGCATCCTCCTCGGCCGAGAATTGGAGACTCGGGCCGGCTGGCGCGAGCGGAGCGGCGGAGCGGTCGCGCTGGTCGATTCACTCTCGACTCTCTTGGTTTTCAATGCGGCCGGCCGGCTGAGCCGCCAGCTCGCCGGCGCGGGGCTGCGGCGCTGGGAAATTCGAACCGAGAGCCAGAGCGCGGCCCTGAGCCGAAGCTTTCCGGATCTATTCGGACCCTTGCCGCCGGCTTTGGCGCCTGCCGGTCAAAGCCCCGCGCTCGGTCGAAGCGATGCATTCCGGGGTCTCGAGATCACCCTGATGCAGGGCGGCAGCGGCAATGACGGTTCCTCTCGCCCGAGGGGCGGAGCCAAGGTCGTTTCGCTGGAGGAGTACCGCCGCCGAATCTCTCAATCCCCGGCGCGGCCGGCCCAAGATGAAATAAGCCAACCCAATCCCGCAGACCAGCCCGCGCGCTCCGACCGGCTCGCCCTGTCTTATACCCGCGAAGATTGGCTGAGTCAGCTGCGGACGGCGATGATCCTTTGGTTGGCCGAAACGCCCATCCCGCCGGACCGGGAATTCCGCGCCCTCCGCGAGCGTTTGGCCAGCCATTCGCCCGAGCTCACCACCACTTTGGGAGTATTGGCGATCCGCCGACCGGTAGCGGCTCAGTTGCTCGCCGTTCGGCTCAACCTGGTCCGCGATGGCTCCTGGCTCCGGCTTTCGCCCAAACTGCGGGAGGCCACCGGCGAGCGCCTTCGGGACCGCTATCCCGATGAGGTCGAGCGCCATGAAATCTTCCAGCTCGGCTTGGAACGCTACTTGGAAGCCATCGACTTCGCCGGCCATCCCCGGTCGGCCCTCCGGCTGAATCCGGCCGAATCCCGCCGGATCTTCGAGCGGCTGCCGGCCGAGCTCGCCGAAGCCTGGCGCGATCCGCTGTTGACCGACGAGCAGTTCCGGCACCTTTCCTGGTGGCTCGGCATCTTTGACCGGCATTAACCGGCTTCCCCTCCCGTTTATTGGCAACCTTTCCCCTAACTTAGCGAGAATGAAGCAAACCCGGAGGTCCATTGGTCTATGACGTTCGGGGCACACACCAATATGAAATCCCCCTAGCTGAGCTCGCAGCGCTGCGCCGCGAACGCGACCCTGAGTTGCGCGGTGAAGCCATGCTCGCGAGCGCCGCCGGCGCCTTCGCGCAGGGACGGGTCGAGGCCGCCGCCGATCTTTACTCCGAGCTAGGCCGAGAGGCCGTTTTTCCCGCCTCGATTCGGGAAAGGGCCCATGCCCGCTGGGCAGCCCTCCGCGGCGAAGGCCGGCTAGGCGACCGAGCCGAAGCCTTCGCCAGCCGATTTCTCCAAGAAGCCGCCGATCCCGCCGCACTCTTCGCCATGACCGTCGCCGGCGCGGCTTTTCGCCTCACCCGTTTTCTAAGCTTAGCTCGTCTGGGCGGTTCCCGGATCCTCGCCGGCGCGGCCGGCTTCGGGGTGGAAGCAACGGTATTTCCCCTGGCCCATCGTTTGGGCGATCGGAGCCTGGGCCGGGAGCTGGAATGGAATCACTCGGTCTTGGGTCGGGAATGGGCTTCCAGCTTTTTGGTGCTCGGCGCCCTGCGGACCGGCGGCCTCCTGACCGGGGCCTTGGCCCCCCGCTCGGGGCTGCTCGGCATCGGCTTGCGGCAAGGCGGTTTGTTCGGCGGCATTCTGTTGGCCCATGAGCTGGAAGCCCGAGCGGGCCTACGCGAACGGCTTCACGGCTCCAACTTGCTGATCGATTCGCTGGCGACGCTGCTGCACTTTCAGGTCGGGGCAAGGTTGAGCCGGAGCCTGCTCGGCGAGAGCTGGCGGCACTGGGAAAGGAGCCTAGCGAGGCGAAGCTCCGCATTGGAGCGGATCTCGGTCTCTCCAAATCTCACAACGCTTCTCCCCCAGCCAGCCTGGGCTTCGTCTTTCTGGGAGCCGCTCTTCATGAGCGGAAACAACGATGAGGGCGGCCGAGGGCCGAGGAATCGGCCGGACAACGTCGTCTCGCTCGAGGAATTCCGGCGCCGGCGTCAGCCAGGCCCCACTCAAAACCGGTCGGAGCTTGGCGAAGCCATCCGCCATTGGATGGCCCATGACCCGACTCGAGCCGACCGCGAGATTCACACCATCGAACAACGGCTCGAGGCCCATCCGCCGGCCTTTCGCGACCTGATCGCCTATCTTGCCGCCCATCATCCGCTGGCGGCCCGGCTCCTGATGAGGCGTCACGATTTATTGGCTGCAGATTCGCCCTTCCGCCACCATCCGATGCTGCGGGACGATCCGTGGATCACGGATTTCTATTCCCACGACGAATTGGTCGACATCTACGAGAGGATCTGGCTGCGCTATGTCCAGCGCCTCCGCTACGACGAAGCCCATTTTTCGCTCTACGACGTGCCGATGAGCTCGCCGGAATTTTTCGAGAACCTCAAGCGGACCCATCCGGCACTGGTTGCGGCCTTGATCCATCCCGGCTTGCCGGCCGAAATTTTCATGCCGCTGATTCAAAGCCTGGAAATCTTTCCGGCGCCGAGGAGTCCGGAATGAGACCGATCGCCGCTTTGAGCTTCCATCTTCCCTTGGCCCTGCAGCGCGAGCTCGACGGCTTGAACCGGGAACCGGAGCCGGAGCTGCGGGCCGAAGGCCTGATGAACTGGGCCCGCCGGGCCGAGGCCGCCGGCCACGGCGAGGTCGCCGCCGCGACTTACGAGGGACTGCTCGGCGATTCCGATTTGAGCGAAGGGCTGCGCCGCCGGGCCGGCCAGCGCCGCGAAATCCTGGACGGCGGCGGTTCCTGGAGCGCGCGGCTGGAGCATCAAGCCGGCCACTTGACGCAGGAGCTGCTTTCGCCGGCCTCGATCCTGGCGATGGGTGCGGGCGGCGCGGTTTTTCGTCTGACGCGTTGGACGATGCTGGGGCGGCTGGCCCTTTCGCCGGCGGGATTTTGGACCCGCGGCCGGACCGCCTCGGCCCTGGCCAGCTTCGCCGGTTTCCTGCTGGAAGCCCCGGCCTTCACGCTGAGCTCGCAGGCTTTCCGCTCGCTGGGCGGCGAGCCGCTGCCCAACCGCGGCGCGCTCGGCCGCGAGCTGCTGCGCAGCTATCTCAGCCTTGGCGGCCTCCGTCTCGGCGGGGCCTTGGCCCGAGGTGCCCAGCGCGGATTGGGCTTGGAATCGAACCCGCTCGCCGCTCCGCTGTTCCATCAGGCCGGCATGTTCGGCGGCATCCTGGCCGGCGGAATCGCCGAGGAAAGGTCGGGGCTGCTCGGGCCGCGCACGGCCGCGGACCGCCTCTTCGATTCGCTGGTGCTGCTGCTGCACTTCAACCTCGGCGGCCGCATTGCCCAACAAGCCTTCGGTCCCCAATTCCAGGCTTGGGAGCAAGCCGTCGATCGCCAGAGTCTGACGCTCAGCCGCCTGCCGCGGACCGAGCGGCCGCGCCGTCCCGCTTGGAGCTCGCCGCTCTTGGCACCGATGTGGATGATGATGGGCGCCGGCGGTTTCGGGCGGCCGCGCGGCCCCCAGTTAAGCTTGGACTTCTCGGCGCCGTCGCGGCCGGCGGCCAATTCGGCTCCTCCTTTGCCGCCCGACCTGGCGATGGCCGAAAGTCTGCGCCACGCTTCGCCCGAAGCCTGGAGCCGCGGCTTGGAAAGCCTCCAAAGCCGAGGCCTGCTGGTTTCGGAATCGGATCAAGTCTCTTTCATCCGCCATCTTCGGCTTAAGCCGGGCATCGCCCGCTTGGGCGAGATCTTTCGCAACCAAGGGCCCGCCGCCAACGAAGCCGCGGCGGCGCTGCGCGAGCTTGCGGCCGAGGATCGGCCGGCGGTGCTGCGCGAATTCCAACGGGCCCTCCGCGAGTCCCACACCTTGGGAGCCGTCCAGGCGCTGAATGCGCTGGCGGCACTGAATGCGACCGAGCTTTTGCCCGAGATCCAAGCCCTGCCCCAAAATCATCCGTCGCCGATCGCCGCCGCCGCCGAAGCCGCTCGGCTTCGCTTGCACGATGACAGCCTGATTCCGAATCTGCTGCGCCGGGCTCAAGACCGGCGGCAAAGTGACACCGACCGGATCGCAGCCTGGGAAGCCCTGGGCCGGCGGCACGACCGGAACTCGGCCATCGAAAGCCTGCGCGGTTTCTTTCGCCGCTTCCATTCGGCCGCGACCCAACGCCGGGCGGCCCTGGCTTTAACTCGGATCGGCGCCAGCGCCGCAGTGCTGAGCTTGGAGCATCACATCGAGCATTCGGCCCGCTCGGAACGGGCCGAGTTCGCCGAGGCTTTCTTCGAGCAGGGATCGATCCGCCAGGCCTTGAGGATCTGGGACGGCTTGGTCCGAAGCCAAGCCGTCGAAGGCCGGACCTTGGCGCTGCGCCTGAGCGCGGCTCATTCCATGCCGGCGATGATCGACGGCCTTCGGGCCTTGCTTTCCGATCCTTATCCCGAGGTCCGACTCGGCGCCGGCCAGCGCTTGGTCGAGCTGGGGCAAGCCCGTCACGCCGCGACCGTAGAAAGCTTGCTCGAATGGTCGAATCCATCCTCGCTTCGCGAAAGCGAAACCCTGCAGGTGCGCGCCGCCGCTGCTCTGCTGGCTCACGACGAGCACCCCGCCGCCCGGGAAAGGCTGATGACTTATCTCGGAAGCTCCTTCGGCCCGATCCGCCTCGAGGCGGCCGCGGCGCTTTTGGCCAGGGGCGAGTCGGCCGCCGCCGTCCGAACCCTTCGTCAATTGAGCCAAGACGGCAACGCCGAGCTTCGGTATCGCGCCGCCGGCCTGCTCGGCGCCCGCGGCATGGAAAACACTCCGGCCGGCAGCCGGCTCGGCGCTTCGATCGGCCTTTTCGGCTTGGGCGCCTTGGCCTGGCTGCTCGATCCAGCCTTGGCCGAGGCTTCGGTCGGCGCGGGCCACGCCGAAGCTTCGGGCTGGTTGCTCCCGACTTTGTTGGCCGGAGCGGCGGTCATGGCCACGGCCCGCGGCTCGCGCGGCTCCGAACCGCCGGCTCCGGGCTCCAACCCGCCTCCCGAAATCCTGGGCCGCTTTGAAAACCCCTGGAATGCGGCCGAAGCGTATCCGCTTCCCCTGATCGGCGAAAACGGCGCGATCATCGGACGCAGCACTCTCGCCGTGCCCAACGTCTTCGATGCCGACCTTCGCCACATCGCACGACGCCATATGGACCTGAGAGTCCAGCAGGGCCGGATCGAGGTTCGGCTCCACGACGGGGCCCGTGGTTTGCGGATCAACGGCCAAAATCTTTTGCCCTTCGAATGGTACCCGCTGCGTGACCAGGACTTGGTCGAGTTCGTCGGCGCCGCCAACGCCGACATTCCGGCTTTTGCCCGCGAGCCCGACGGTTCCTTGGTTCAAGGCGTGCTGCGATTGGGCCAGAAGCCGGTTGAGGCCGTCGATTACCCGGCGATCTTTCGATTCCGCTTGAATCCGCCGGCGCCGCCGCCGGCTCCGACGACGCCGCTGCCGCCGCGGCCACCGCAAAATTTTTTGGAACGCCTCGGCGGCTGGTTGGCTGGCTCCCGCCCCGCTGAAGAACCGCAGCCCGCCGCCGCGCCCTCGACACCGCCGCCGGCCTCGGCGGCGCTGCGGAGCGATCTCTACGCCGAGATTCGCCGACTTTCCCAAACCTTGGCCACCCCGATGGGCCTGCTGGAGATGTCCCTGCGCTCGCCCAGCTTCCAGAGCGCCGAAAGTCGGACCGACGTGCTGACCTCCCTGATCCGAATTCACCGCCAAATCTGCGGGCGAGCCGAGACCTGGGCCTGGGCCGATGCTTGGGTGCGGGTCCCGGCCTGGGACGGCATCTTGGCCGGGCGTCTTGAGAACTTCGGCCAGGAGCTCCGCCGGATCGAGCAGGAGCGCGGCGCCAGTCCCGAGCTGCAAAACGCCCAGCTCGAGCTAGGCCGGATCCGCGATCAATTGAACCGGCTCTTCGAGATGGTTCGGCTCTTCCGCCGCCACTTCCAAGAGCCGGCGGAATTGGTCCGTTTCGACGCGATCGAGCAAGCCTATCAAGGCCTGCGGCCCGAAGTCGTCGCCGTCGGGCAAAGGGTGCGCAGCGCCACCCGGGGTTTGGACGCCACCGTCCGACCCAGCGACCGCCAGCTCTGGACCGCCGAATTCGAAAGCTGGGACCGGCCCTCCCGCTCGATGGTCAACCTGCGAATCCTATTGGGTGAGATCCGCGAGGTTCGGGGCCGGCCGGTGGCCGGCAGCTTTTACACCGCCCTTTCCTCCGGAACCATCTACGAGGGCCGGCGCAGCGTCCGCTTCCACTACGACACCTCCAGCGGCCAAATCCTGGGCTTCGATGACGGCAGTCCCGCCGCCGAGGCCGCGATCCAGCGCTTCCTCCAGGATCGGCTCAACGTCGAGGAGGGAATCCTGGTGGTCGATCCTTCGGGCAGTGGCCGCATCACCGACGTCACCTTGATCGGCTCACCCCGCGAGGCCGTGGTCGAGGCCCTGCGGGGCCTGATCGACCTCCGAGTCCTTCCCCCCCAAGTCGTCCGCGGCTGGAGCGGTCACGCCGGCGATCCCGACCTTCGAAGCTACCAACTTCATCTGGTGCCCGAATTCGAGAGCCCCCGCGAAGACTGGTACCGAGTGGCCGGTTTGATCCGCGATTTCGAGGGCGACCAAAGCCTGCTGACGATGGAGCCGGTCAGTCCCGACTCCTCCCGGCCGGGCATCCAAATCCTGGTGCCGCGAATCGACAGCTTCGGAATTTCGGTCGACGATGTCTTGACAGTTCGCTAGGTTTCTCCATAAAAATCGCAACCTTAATCGACCTCCACCGATGAAGGCTAACTATGCGAATTTGGGGCACAGCCAGCGGCGCGAGCGCGGAGATCTCCGCTTTTCGGCCGAATTCCTATGTCGAAGCGCTCGCCCGCCAATCTTGCGGCGGCCCAGCTCATCGCGAGCTGGAGGCCTTGCTCCATGAACAAGACCCCGAACTTTTTTTCGCGGCCTTGATCGACTTCGGCAATCGCGAGCTGAACCGAAAGCGCCCGGCCGCGGCGGCCTTGGCCTACCAATTGGTCGCCGAAAACGCCCAGGCCTTTCCCGAGCTGAAGGCCAAGGCTCGGCAGAGGTGGGAAGGTTTGCAGGGCATCGGCGCCGTCGGCCCGCGGGCCGAAATTCTGGTCCGGGACTTGGCCCAGCAGGGCGCCGATCCGGCGATGCTCTTGGGGATGACCGCCGCCGGTCTGGCTTACCGCGCGGTCCGCGCCGGCAGCTTGATGTCTTTGGCCGGCTCGCCCCTGAGCCAAAACTGGCTTTCACCGGCGGCTCGGAGTTTGGCGGCCTCGGCGGCCGGCTTCGCGGTCGAGGCTCCGACCTTCACTTTGGCGACTTTAGGCGCCAAGGAAGCTCTAGGTGAGGCTCAAGATTGGTCCCCATCGGCTTTGGCCCACAGCTTGGCTTCGGGCGCCCTGGTGCTGGGCGGCCTCAAGCTCGGCGGCGCCGGGGCGGCGCTGCTCGAAAGGCAAGTGGCCGGACGGCTGGCGACGGTTTCGCTCGCCGCCACGCCTTTTCAACAAGGCGGGATGCTGGCCGGCATCTATCTCGGCCACGGGCTCGAGCAAGCCACTGGCCTCCGAGAAAAATTGGATGGTGCGACGACTTTCGCCGACGCGCTCGCGACGCTGGTGCATTTCAACATCGCCGGCCGGCTGACGCCACGCTTGCTCAACCAGGGCTTGACCCGCTGGGAAACGGCCGCCACCGCCGCCAATCGAAATCAGCCGGGCTCCCCCAGCCCCGAGCTGCTGTCACCGTTCGCCGTTCCGGCGCCGGCCGGCGCCGGCCGGGGCGGGGATCCCAAAACCGATTTTATTGTGCTCAACAGCTCGCACGACGATCAGGGCCGCGGTTCCCCGCCACCACCGCCGCCGCCATCGGCCCCCCGCGACTCCTCTCACGGGATCAGCAGCAAGCCGCCTTCGGAGCAAGGCGTCATCACCGCCGACGCGCTCGCCTGGGGCACCCGCCAGAAACGCAGCTCGGAAGACGTGAATCGAATGGTGAAATTCCTCGAGCGAATCCGGGCCGAGATGTGGAACTCGCTGAATCTCTACGTCGACAAGCCCCTGGCTCGGGCTCTCGGCCAGAGCAAGACTCTCTACGTCCGGGTCCATCCGGTGGAAGGCGACATCGACGGTTATCGGCTCGAGCTGAGCGCCACCCCGACCCCCAGCAAAATGCAAATGGAATACGTCGAGCTGAGCTTCGATTCCAATACCGGCCGACTGAGCCTGAACGACAACCCGGCCCAAGCCGCCTACTTTCACCGCCTCAAGGCCAAAGGCGTCGACCTCAGCCGCAGTTTCCTAGGCTATTATCGCTCGCTCGGGGATTTCGAAAGCTCTTCGCTGCAATCGGCCAAAATGGTCGCCCACATGCCGGCCAATGTCCGGACCTTGGTCCTCCAGCAAGCCACCCATTATCTCCGGCAAGTGCCGAAGCTGGAGGTCCTGCTGCCCGACTTAGTCACCCAGCATCAGACCCCGATTCAAAGCACCCACCTCATCCAATTTTTTTCTTATGTGGCCGAGATGGCCCGCCGGGAAGTGGACGCTTTCGCCGCCGAGGCCGGGCTGCAGGCCATTCAAAGCCAAAGGCTGCAGGCTTTGACCCAAAAGCTGCTGGTCGGGCTCTATACCCGGGAGACGCAAGATCCGGCGATCAGCCGCTTTTCCTATTTGATTGGCCGGATGCGGCCCGATTCGGAATTTCCGCGCCAACGGATCATTGAAGTTCTGACCCCTCGAGAATCGATGTCGAAACCGACCCAAAAGGACGAGCTGCTTTTCAATTTGGTGCGCAGCCCTTCGCGAACCGGCGATACTTTTCCCTACCTTCACCACGTTTACATCAACGTCAATCCTCAAGGCGAGCCGACCCGGGCCGCCGACCTGCGTTTTCAAAAAGCCATCGGCTTGAGTTCCAATTTGAAAATTCGGATGGATTCGCTCTCGATCGAGACCTTCGACGCGGCCAAGGCCGCACAATGGCTCAAAGAAAACGGCCACGGCAACGAATAGTTCATGCCGCACCGCGCGAGACAAGGACCTTGCCAAGCGGCACAACTTACCCTAGGAAGCCCCGATACTTGATTTACCTACCGTGGGGCACAGGCGGCTAAGAGGGAGCCGTTTTCAAAACCAATTCGATGGGCCTTGATCTCAGGATCCGCGCGGGGCAATCGCCGGATTCGGGAGTTGTTCTCCCGTGACGCCGCCCTGCGCCCGCTGCCATGGCGCTCCCTACACCTCGCCCCTGCCCGAAGGCTGGGAGCGGTCGGGGTCGGGCTCGCCCCGTTGCTCGGCCGAAAGCCGCTGGTCGGGCTCGAGCCTTGCCGCACCCGAACCTCAAGCCTTGGAATCTTGGGTCCGCTCCAATTTTGAGAGGGCCCGCGAGGAGCCCCGGCCTTTCCGCGTCGATTTGGATGAAGCTCGGCTCCGAGCCGATGTCCGGCTTAGGCCCCAGGTCCGTCAATTCGCGCCCTGGCCTTGGCGCCACTCGCCCTATCACGCGGTCGCGGTCAACACCGCCGGAATGCGGGTTCGAGCCGATTGGGAATTTGCCGACAATGCCCTGATGCTCGGCTTGCGCGAGCTGGTTTCGATCCAGGATTTGGCGGTCGACGGGCCGTTGAGCGCCAATGCCTGGCCCCAGAGCCTGCGGGTGGGCAATTTCGGCCAGCTTCATTTCATCACCCGAACGACCCCGAGCGTGCTCTTCCTTTTCGACCCCTTCATGGTCCCGCGGCCGCCGATCGGCCAGGACTTTCCGACGGCCCAACAATGGGAGGCCTGCGAAGCTCGGATCGCCGCCGCCGGCCTCGATGCCGGCTTGGAGAATTGCGCCGCGCCGGTGGTCTATCCGAACCACCGCAGCGATCCCCGGATCGACTTGGTCATCACCCGGCAGGTGCCGGCCGAATTCCTCGAGACCGACGGCCGCCTGCCGACCGCCTACAATTTGGAAGAGCTTTGGTCCGATTTCCAGAACTGGCAAAGAAACCACCCCCGCGATCCCAATGCGCCGCGCCGCGACCTCCTGGCCTTGGTCGAAGAGTGGCTGAGCCCCGGCAGCCAGGTCGAGCTCGACATCGCCCGGCTCAACGATTTCTTCCTGCCCGGCGTCCTCGACCTCGGTCCCTCCCGCGGCCGGGTCCGGCTGAGCTACGAGGGTGGCCGCTTGTTCAGCGCGGTGGCCGAGGATTTCGAAATCCAGCTCGACCCCAGCGGCTACCCGGCCTCGGCCAACGGCGAGGCTTCGCCGGTCGAGATCCAAACCGCCTACCTGAGTTCGGCCGCGGCGCCCTATCGGTTCGACAACGGCGAGATCGCTCCCGGCCTCCGCCTCGATTTCGACGCCGCTCGCGGCGAGCTGGCCATCGAGGGGAACTTGAGCCTGCACAGCGATTTGCGGATACCGGGCTGGGGCCAGGTCGAGCTCAGCGGCGAGCTGGCCCTGCGTTCGGCCTGGCGAATCGAAAACGGCGAATGGCAGCCAATTCCCGGGACCACCCACCTGGAATGGCGTAACGGCGAGCTTTGGCAAGCCGGCGGCCGGCCATTGCTCACCCGCTTCAACTTGGATGTGGGCGACGCCTACGATCCCTTGGATCCGCTGGCCGAGGATCCCCAAGGCCTCCGCGCGCAAATCCGCGGCTTTTTGGGCCAAGGCGGCTGGCTCAACGCCGATCTCCACCTGCCCTTGGTCCGCGACTCTAGGAACCACTACGATTTTGAAAGCTTGCTCCAAGAGCCGGCGCGGCTGGCTCTTCAATTCTTCGTGCGGCAAGGCGAGGGCGAAGGGGCCATCGCGATCGAGGACGGACAAGCCCAGGTGGAGCTGCAGCGCGAGGCCGATGGCCGTTTCGACATGAGCCTCGACCTGAACGCCGATCGTTTCGCGGCCTTCGGCCTCGACCTCCGCGGCCTCACGGCCGGCTTTCGAGCCGAGCGGCTGCGCTACCTCGATGGAACGCTGGAGGCGCGGATTCCCAATTTCCAGGTCGAGGTCAATCCCACCGGCAGCCGCCGAGGCCTGCTCCGGGGCCATTCGGTGGTCGAGCTGCTCCATCCGCGGGACGACGCGACCTTCGTCGCTTACAACTTTCCGGCCCGCCATTTGACCTTGAGCGACCTCGATCTCCGCCTGAGCGTGCAGGGAATCAGCCCCTCTTCGCTCCGCTCCGACCTGGCTCACCGCATCCTCAACCCGCGGGTCGCCGGCCTCGGGATCGACGGCCACCTGCAGGGATCGCTGAACGCCGATTTCCTCCATTGGCGGGCGCGCGGACCGATTCGCCTGCGCGGCGACCGCGACGGCGACGTTTATTTCCTCGATGCGGCCGGCCGCCGGGTCGGACCGGCCCTGGTCCGCGACACCCGCTGGAGCTTCAGCCGGGTCGACCGGGTCGATTGGCGCCGGCGCTACGCCCTGGGCCGCTTCCACCTCGACACCTTGCTCAATTTCTCCAGCCTCCTGCCGACTTCGGAGATCGCCGAGGTCGCCCCGGTCTATGGCGCCGGCGGCCAGCGGCTCCGGCCCTTCGAGATCAACGGGATCATGCCTTACGACAATCAACCTTGGGACCTGCGCGGCTTTCGCAACCGGATCCTGGACTATCTCAGCACCCTCTGCCGCCGCGAGCCCCACTGCCGGGAGGAATTGCGATGACGCCGCCGATCCGAATTTCGCCGCCCCGCCTCGGCGCCTCGCTGGAGCTCGCGCCGGCCGGGCCGCTCGCGCCGACCGCCGAGCTGACCTTCCCCCGTTTCGCCATGAGTCCCTGGCCCTTGCCCGGCTCGCTGCCGAGTTTCCGCCTTCCGCCGCTCTTCGCGTCCCGATGGCTCCAGGCTTCGGAAGCCGGCGGCGGCGCCAGCCCGAGCCCCGCCGCGGCCCTGCGCTTCATCGACTTTCTGCCGGCGCTTTTCGACTTGGCCGACGGCATCGAGAGCATGGACCTCGACCTCGAGCATGTCCCGGTCAATCGCGGCTCGGGGCTCTGCCGCTATTCCGAGTTCACGCCGCGGGCCGAGCGGCCGGCCGACTGCTCGCTCACCGTCTATCCCAACACCCAGGCCCGGGTTCACGGCGAGATCCGGCCGATCCGCGGCAGCAGCGAGAGCCTCATCACCCGCTTCGTGGTCGATTTCACGCCCAACGTTTTCAACTCGGCCGCGATCAATGCCTTGGAGATCGACGGCTTCGGCGGGGTCGATTCGCCGGACATGGGCTACGATCAAAGCTTTCGCACCCGCTCGCCGATCCTGTCGATGAGCGGCAGCGGCGACCTGGCCTATGAAAATCCTTTCTTCAGCCATGGCGCCATGGCCACGCCCTTCGGCCAAGAGGTCGCGCCGCCGCCGCACCGGGATTTCATGATCCGCTTCTCGCCGGTCGAAACCACCGTGCTGAGCGCCCTCCAGCGCGAGGTCGGCGCCAGCCGGCTCCTGCTCTATGCCTTTTTGCCGACCCTCGGGATCTCCGACCCGGCGATGTTCGAAAACTTGGGCATCCGCTTCAATACCCTGCCGCGACGTTTTGGCGATTTGCTCCGGCTTTTTTCGCCGCTCTTCGATTCGGCGCGGGGCACGGAGCTGCGCCAAGCCGCGCCTTATTTGAATCCCAACAACGAGATCCTGCTCGACGCCGAGGAGCTGCGCGAGCTGAACGCCGAGCGGGCGGCCCGGGGCGAGGATCCGCTGGTCGGCCTGCGCCAGCCCCTGCCTTTGGACCGGGCCGAGAATATCCGTTGGTATGAACGGCGCCGCCGCCTCAACGCCCGCCGCGCCGAGCAAGGCCTGGCTCCCTTGCCCAACGTCACCACCAACCGCGGCGGCGTCATCGACTGGGGCTTCGGCGACTTGGCCCGCGACCCGGATCGGCTCGCCGCCCTGCCCGACTCGGAGCTGCCGGTTCTCAGCGCCCGGGCCCGGCTTCGAGCCACCCGGCTGACCTTGCCGATGGGAACGCTGACTTTGCAAGCCGGCGCCGAGATTCATGTTCGCCACTTTTTGGAGCGAATCGCCAATCCGCCGCCCGGCCAATCGCCGGTCCGATCGGTTTGGGACATCCGGATCGAGCCGGTCGAGCTGGCCTCGCTCGACCTTAACGCCGGCGGCGCCCTGGTGACGGCCGACCGCCTCGCGGCCTCGCAGCTCCATCTTCGGATTCCTTCGCCGGTCATGCTCGATCCCAGCCTGCCTTCGCCCGGCGCGGAATGGGAAGTGGGGTTGACCGGAGTCCAAGCCGAAAACTTGGGCCTCGGCTCTCCCGAGTTGGGCTTTAGCGCCCGCCTGAATTCGGCCCGCATGGCCGACTTCAGCTTTCGCGGCCGCTTGAACGGGGAATTTTCGGCCGCGGTCCACGGTTTGGAAGCCGAAGAGGTCCATTTGACCCACAGCTCTTTGAATATCGATTTGGCCAGGCTCGAGGTTCCGAGCCTTCATTTGGAACGCGATCGAAGCGACGATGGAAATCCCGGGCCGGTTCGGGTCGATGTGCCCAACCTGGACATTGAAGGCATCGAGGGAAGCGGGCGGGTGCCGATTCACGGCGGCAGCTTTCACTTCCGCAATGGCGTGATCGAGCTCGAGCGCAGCCGCAGCGTCTTCGAAGGTGAGCTCGATTTGCGCGGCGGCTTCCCCAACGGCTTCAGCGAGGGACCGATCGTTTTTGGCAATATCACCTTGCAGCCGGCGGTCGAGAACCTCCAGGTCCAGGGCCGGGCCCGGATCGAGCTCAGCCCAGAAGGCTGGAGCCTGCGCCGCTCCGAAGGCGCCGCCCCGCTGCGCATCGGCTTTCACATCGGGCCCTCTTGGCTCCTCCACCGGCCGGAGCTGCCCGAGGCCTTGCGCAGCTTGGGCGCCTCGCGCATCGTCGAGACCCGGGTCGAGCTCGCCTCGGCCGAAGTTCAGGTCGAGGATTTGCGGGAAGTCGAGTTCGGCCAAACCCCAACCGCCGAGGGCCGCCAGGGGCGGCTTCGCGAGCTTCACTGCGGCCCGATCAGCGTCCACCATTTGGTTGGCGGCGGAAGGATCTGGGTCGGCCTGCCGATTTGGGGCTGGGTCCGCGGATTTTTCCCGGAGCTGGGTCGCGGCGCCCCGGCCCGCTCGGCCCGCCGGCCCGACTTAAGTCCCCTGATCCGCCACCTGCCGGAGGAAGCGCGGGCCCTGCTCGGCGACGGCGATTTCCTCCGCATCGGAGCGGTCGATCTTCACCGCGAGACCGGCGGCGCTTGGCGGACCGAGATCCAGGACTTGATCTTCAGCTTGCGCGAGAGCGGCGGCCGCGGTCAGTTCGGCGGCCTGAGAATTCCCCGTTTCAGCTTGGAATCCCGGGGCCCCGCGGCCAGCGATGCCCGAACCCTTTTCGAGCTCGACCCCAATTACTGGGCCAATATCTTCTTGAACGATCCCGACCGCGGCGGCTCCTTCCGCTTCGTCCGCTGGCCGGAGCGGCCTTAGCAAATGACTAGTCGAAAAATCGGAATCAGCGCGGACCCAAAATTTCGTCCTCATCGAGGAAAACCTCTTCGTCGTGAAGGAGCACTCGCGAATGGACACCGAGCTTGGACATGGCCGATGCAAGGCGACTTGCAACCGTGTTTATCGACATTCCCAGATCATACCCGATGGCTTTATTCGCTTCTCCAAGCGCGGCTCGACGGACCACCTCGGCTTCGCCCTGGGTCAGCCGGCTTGGCCTTTTCCGGCTGGAAACCGGTTCTTCCGGCCGCATCAGAACGTATCGGTATCCATCCAGATCGAAAAAATCGACGGGAAGACTCCGGTTCGCGGCAAGTGAATTCCACAAGGAGGCGGTTTCCTGAAAACCGAGGGGGAAAGCCCCGGCCATCAGGTGGTGAAGGTGCGAGCGAAGGAAAACGCGCTCGGCTCGTTGGCGCGCGAACTTCCCTGACGAATGTTCGCCGTCGTTTGGCTCGGTTTCATCTCGATTAGAAAATGAGACTAAACGCTCGCTTAATACCCGGCTTACTTCCTTTAAACGACTTTCAGTGCCTCGATCAAAATAGGATCCGTAGCTCTTGCGGCCTATGCATATCATTCCGATGATTTTGGTGCCCTGAAGCATCGGCGCGCAGGGGGAGCGCCTCCATTGATCACCCGGATAAACCGACGAGTCACTGACAGCTTCCCTGGTACGAATGAGCTGTTGATATCCAGGTTCGGCCGGCTTGAGTTTTTCGTACTCAAAGACAAAGGAATCCGAAATGTGCCGAACATGAATATCCAAGGCCCGCAAACTCACCGGATCGAAATGATATAAGCCGCATAAATCCGCGCCCACTGCGTCTTCGACGTGATCCATGAAGCAAGACTTCAATTGGAAGGGGTTCGGGGCGATCCGGAGAGAGTGAAGAAGTCTGGCAAAATTCCGTGCCGAGTGGTGGCTTGAAAAATCCCCGCGACCATTCCATTTTTGACAAAATCGATGCGGCCTTTGAGTTCGATATCCCCTTCAAGGATCGTTCCCCCCAGGTCTTCGGGATTCCCCAGAGGGATCAGCTCCGATTGAGGAACGTAATCGAAGGGCTCATAAACCAACATCGGAAGAATATCTTGAGCAATCGCCGCTTGGTTTAAGATGCCGACTGACAAAAGAGACACCATCATGATGATGAAGAATTTTACTCGTCTTTTCATGAATCCTCCCAATTTTTAAACGGCAGACCATTCCGCTTTAAAGAACTTTAGGAGGTGAGACAAATGGCATCCATAGTCATTTTGTTGCGCCACCTCGAAAGCGAAAAAATTCACCATTTTGGGCGATTTCAACCCAATCCAAAAGAAGTACGCTTTCGAAAAGCGGACCCGTGGTTTTTCGGGTTCTCATCATCGCCTCAAAGGCGGGTGCTCCATGAGAAGACGAATGCAACCCAGAACAAAAGGATGGTAAAAATGAAGACGAATATAAAAGCGTTCCTAGTGCTCTGCGGCGTGGTTTTGGCGGCGGCAACGCTGGCTCCCACCAAGCCTATCAACCCTCCGCCCCCCTCGGGTTCGGGGCCCTATATTTACGATTGTCCTCTTCGGGAATCTCCCTTCGATTATTCGTCCGCGCGGATGTATAGGACCTACTGTTTGATCAGCTGTTATTACGAAGACGGCAGTTATGGGAATATTCTCAAGCCAGCTCCCAACGGGATGTGCGAAACCACCGAAAGTGGTGCAATCTATAACTGAGGCGCCGAAAAAGCTCCGGTTTTGGCGGCTTTTCCTCGTGGCGGCCGCGTCTTTTGCCATTGACCAAGCTACCAAAAGCCTTGTCGTGATGAAGCTTCGGCTCGGAGAGTCGCAAGAAATTGTGGCAGGGCATTTCAACGTCGCTCGCTTAGGCAACGAGAACGCCGCCTTGGGCGCCTTAAGCCAAGCCGGACCGGGGCTACGCTTGTTGATATTCCTCATTCTGCCGATGGTCTTGATGGCCGGAATGGCGCTGGGGCTGCGACACTTGAAACGGGTGGACCGGATCCTGGAGCTGGGCTTGGGCCTACTTTTCGGCGGAGCCTTGGGGAATCTGTTCGACCGGCTGACCCGCGGCTCGGTGGTCGACTTCATCGATTTGCATTGGAAAGCCAGCCAGGCCCCGACTTTCAATATCGCCGATCTGAGCATCGGTCTTGGAATCGTGTTCTTGCTGCTTTCCATCGTCCGCCCGCCGTCCGTTCCACCGTGATCGCCGGTCCGGTGATTCGTATGGGATTAACATCGCAAAGTTACACTCCAGAGCTTCGCCCGAAGAAAGTGTCGACGCTGCCCGAAGCCGCCGCGGCCCGACGCCTCGTGGATGCTTTGGTGAAAAATGGCGTGAGCACCTTCTTCGGGGTTCCGGGCGGGCCGATCTGCCCCTTCTTTGAAGCGGTGCGCCTCGACCCCCGCGCCAAGATGGTCGAATCGCGGCACGAAAGTTATGCCGCATTCGCCGCGGTGGCCTTCGCCCGAGCCACCGGCAAGGTGCCGGCGATCGTCGTCACCGCCGGACCGGGCATCACCAACGCGGTCACGGGCATTGCGTCGGCCCACCTCGAGCGGGTGCCGATGCTGGTGGTCGCCGGCGATGTCGCTTGGAGCAATCACGGCGGGCGGCTGGCCCAAGACTCGGGACCCGAAGGGATCGATATCGAGCGTCTATTGGCCCCGATCACCCGCGCCCAGGTCCGCATCGCCCGGGCGCGCAGCGCGGTCTCGCAGGGTTTGGCCAGCCTGCGGGCGGCGACCGACCCCAATCGCCCCGGCCCCGCGCTCTTGGTCTTGCCGATCGACGAGGGGATGCGCTCGGCCCCCGAGGTGGAGTTCGACATGCCGGAACCGATCGCGAGCTCGCCGGTCAGCTTGGACGCCGTGGCGCGCACCGCCCGCTGGCTGTGTGAAGCCGAACGGCCCCTGCTGGTCGTCGGGGGTGGCTGTCGCGGCTACGCTCCGGCGGTGGCGCGGCTGGTGGATGCGCTTCAGGTGCCTTTCGTCACGACTCCCCGAGCCAAAGGCCTCGTAAGCGAGCGCCACCCCTACTCGCTCCGCAACGGCGGCATGGCCGCATCGATGTGGGCCCGCCGCTATACCGCGCTCGGCGTCGACGTCGCCCTGGTCCTGGGCACCGATCTCGATGACACCTCCATGGGACCGACCCCCTACCTGTCCGAAAAGGGCCGCTTGATCCACGTCGATCTCGACGCCACCGTGTTCAACCGCAACGTTCCCACAGCCCTCGGGGTCCTGAGCAATGTCGGCGCATTCGCCCGTGATCTCGAATTCTATGCCACCCGCCGCGAACTCAAAAACCCGAAGGGCGCGGCGCTGAGTCGCGAAATGCGGTCCCGATCGGCTTTCGACGTGGAGGATTTCGAAAATGACCCCGGCGAGCCCATCGCGCCCCATCGGGTGATCGCCGAGCTGCAGCAAGCCGCCGCCCGCGGCACCCGTTTCGTGACCGATATCGGCGAACACATGCTCTTCGCGCTCCACTACTTGACCGCTCTCCATCCCGATGATTTCCACATGCAGCTGAATCTGGGGAGCATGGGCTCCGGCATCGCCGGCGCGACCGGCCTTGCGCTGGCCGATCCCCAAAGACCGGTGATCTGCATCTGCGGCGACGGCGGCATGCAGATGGCCGGGATGGAGGTGCTCACCGCCATCAAGGAAGGGCTGCCGATCGTCTACGCCGTCTTCAACGACGCTCGCTACAACATGGTGTTCCACGGAATGACCCAAATTTTCGGCGACAGCGAAGCCTATGAGACGCCGCTCATCGATTTCAAAATCTGGGCTCAATCCTTGGGCCTGGCGGCGGCCCCGGTCCACCGTCCCGGTTGCAT
>DATEDP010000011.1 GCA_035281585.1 bacterium | reverse complement strand
GGCCGGCCAGTCCTTGTCCAGGGCCGGGAAAAGGACATGGGCGGTCATCAGGAGCGGGATCCCGGCTCGGATCGCCTTGACGAAGGGAACCCATTCGCAGAGCACCATTTCCTTTTCTGGCTTGTCGATCACCGGCAAGGTGAGATGAGAATCCTCCCGAGTGTCGCCATGGCCGGGAAAATGTTTGCCGCAACCTCGGACTCCCTCGGCTTCGAGCCCCCGCCAAAAGGACAAGGCCGCTTCGGACGCCGCCTCGGGGTCGCTGGAAAAGGCACGGTCGCCGATGATCGGATTTAGGGGATTGCTGTCGACGTCAAGGACCGGGGCGTAATCGACGTTGAAGCCGGCGGCCCGCAGCTCCCGGGCGAAGATCCGGCCGACCTCCTCAGCCGCGGCCCCGCTGCCGTCGCGGAGGCAGGCCTCGCCGACCAGCCGCATCGGCGGAAAAGCGGTGAAAGGCTCGGGGAGGCGAAAGACCCGGCCGCCTTCATGATCGACCGAGACGATCGGCGCGGCCTTGGCCAAAACGTCGATCGTGCGGTTCAGCTCCCGCACCTGCTCGAAGGACTCGATGTTGCGCTTGAAGAGGATGACCCCGCCAAGGTCCCACTGCTGGAGAAAGTTCTCCAGCGAATCGGTGACCCGGTGGCCCTCGAATCCGACCACCAGCAGCGATCCCACGGTTTTTTTCAATTTGGTTAGAGGCATTGTCAATCTTTCATGTCGGGAGATGAATTCGTTGCATTTCTAAATCCCCCCAACCCCCCTTTTTCAAAGGGGGGTTTGCGTCAATTTCTCACGTCGTAGCGATCGCGGAGCGCGTCGCCCAAAAAGTTGAAACCCAAGACCGTCAGCATGATCGCGATGCCGGGCACGACCGAGAGATGGGGCGCGACCAAAAGGTAGGCCACGCCGGCGTCGAGCATCGCGCCCCAGGAAGGGGTGCCCGGCGGCACGCCGATGCCCAAAAACGACAGGGTGGTCTCGGCGATGATCACACCGGCGATGCTCAAGGTGGCATTGACGATCACCGGACCCAAGACATTGGGGAAGATGTGGCGAACGAGGATCCGGGGACTGCCGAAGCCCAAGGTCTCGGCGGCTTGGACGTACTCCACTCGGCGCAGGGCCAGGACTTGGCCGCGGACGATCCGGGCATAGGAAACCCAACCGACCACCGAAAGCACCAGGATGATGTTGAAGATGCTCGGCGGCATGAAGGAGGCCAAGGCGATGATCAAGAGGATCGAGGGGAAGGCCATGAACAGATCGCTTAGAAAGACGAAAGCCTCGTCGAGCCGGCCACCGAAGTAACCGGCGATCAAGCCGACCAAGGTGCCGATCGAAAGCGAGATCGCGACGGTGAGGAAGGAAATCAAGAGCGAAAGCCGGGCTCCATAGATGACCCGGGAGAGCACATCGCGCCCCTCTTCGTCCTGACCCAGCAGGTGCTGGACCGAGGGCCCCTTCAGCTCGCCGGCCATGTCCGAGACATCGGGCGAAGGCATCGGCAGGATCGGCGCGAGCAAGGCCAAGAGCACCATGAACAGAACCAGGCTACCGCCGAAGAGCAGCTTAAAATTCATCCTTCATCCAATCCCAAATAATCATTCGCATTCAGAACATATTTTTGAATGGGTGGCCGGGCGGGGGCCCCCCGCCGCCCGGAGCGAAGCGAGGACGGTGGGGGTGCAGACCGGACAGGACCCGTTCAAAAATATGTTCTGAATGCGAATCTCCTTAACCTTCATACATCGTTTGACTTTGCCGAGGCTATAATGATTTATCTTGAGAGCCTGAACGATGAAGAAGGAGATTTTCCATGGCTAGCCCCAACGTCAAGATCGCCACCGACGCCAATTTCCAGAGCGAGGTCCTGGGTTCCGACCTGCCCGCCTTGGTCGATTTCTGGGCCGAATGGTGCGGTCCTTGCCGGGCTTTGGGTCCGCTCGTCGACCAAGTCGCCGACGAAACCCAAGGCAAGCTCAAGGTCTTCAAGATGAACGTGGACGAAAATCCCGACACACCCGCCCAGTACGGCGTGCGCGGCATCCCCACTTTGCTGCTGGTCAAAGGCGGCAAGGTCGTCGACCAATTGGTCGGCTCGGTGCCGAAGCCGACGCTGGACCAGTTCATCCAAAAGTCGCTGTAAGTTTTCTTCCCCCTCCTTTGTAAGGAGGGGGTCAGGGGAGGTAGAACGCGTGCGTCCTGCAAAATTTTTGCATGACGCGAGCGCTCTACCCCTCCCTAACCCCCCCCTTACAAAGGGGAGGGAATTCAAAACATATACCTCCGCGTCAACGCATTCGCCGCCAGCCCCAGGCCGAGCAAGGACGTCAGCAGGGCCGATCCGCCGTAGCTGAAGAACGGCAACGTCACGCCGGCCAGCGGCATCAGTCCGAGCACGCCGCCGAGGTTGATCACTGTCTGCCAAAAAAGCAGGGCGGCGACCCCGACCACCAAGTAAGCGCCGAAGCGGTCCTGGAGCTTGCCCGCGCCCTGGAGCAGCAAGAGCAGCAAGACGCTCAAGCCGCCGAGGGCCGCGGCCCCGCCGGCGAAGCCCCACTCCTCGGCCAAGACCGGGAAGACGAAATCGGTGTGGCGCTCGGGCAGGAATCGGAACTTGTTCAAATCCCCTTTCAGGAAGCCCTTGCCCAGCCATTGTCCCGATCCGACCGCGATCTTCGACTGGATGAGGTGATAGCCTTTTCCGCGGGGATCGCTTTCCGGGTTCAAGAAAGTTTGGATCCGGCTCTTCTGATAGCCGCTCAGGAAATATCGGTAAGCCCCGACGCTGCACAGTGAGGCCAAAATCAGGCCATAGACCAGGTAACGCGCCGGCAGCCCCGCCAGAAAAAGAAAGGTCAGGCCGATCAAACCGAAGAAGAGCGCCGAGCCCAGATCGCGCTCGGCCAAAATCAAGGCCATCGGCAAGAGCACCAAGCCCATCGGCTTGAGCCAATAGCTCAGGAAACGCTTGGCCGGCGCCGGGGCTTGGAAATATTTCGCCAGCAGCAGGATGAGCGAAAGCTTGGCCAGCTCGCTCGGCTGAAAGCGAAACGGCCCCAGCGCCAGCCAGTTCTTCTGGCCGCCGGAGCTCTTGCCGATCAGCACCACCAGGACCAGCAGAACCAAGGTGAAGAGATAAAAGGGCGGGGCCACCGCCAACAGGCGGCGATAATTGAAGGTCTGAGTCAGTGCCAAGAGAGCCAAGCCGATCCCGACCCAAATCAGCTGAGAATGAAAATAAGGCGCCAGGCTCCCATCGGCGGCGGTCGAGGCGCTGTAGAGGTTGACCAAGCCGGCGCCGAGCAGCAGCAGAACCAGGGCCATTAAAGGCCAGGGAAAGAGATAAAAGAGCTTTCGGGGCTTCGAGACCATTTCTCCTTTCCCTCCCCTTTGTAAGGGGAGGGCCAGGGAGGGGTAGAGCGTCGATATCATGCTCAATCATTGCATGACGCCAAGGCTCTACCTCCCCCCTGCCCCCTCCTTACAAAGGAGGGGGTGGCTTGCTTGCACGTTCCTTAAAATATTCGGCCATCACTTTCTGAGCGATCGGCGCCGCCGCCGACCCGCCGTGACCGCCGTGCTCGACCAAGACCGCGACCGCGATCTCCGGATTCTCGGCCGGAGCGAAGGCGACGAACCAGGCGTGGTCGCCGGTCTTGCCCTTGGCGATTCCCTTAGCCAGGCTTTCATAGCCGACCACCTGAGCGGTGCCGGTCTTGCCGGCGACCTTGATCCCCGGAACCCTAGCCTTGCCGCCGGTCCCCCCGCCCTCTTCGACCACCGCCACCAGGGCCTCGCGAAGCTTGGCAAACTCCTCCTCCGAGATGCCCCAAGGCAAGGCCGGGACCCGCGGTGTCCCGGTTTCGGCCAAAAGGCGGGGCCGGAGCTCCCTGCCACCGGCGGCGAAGCGCGCCATCATCAGCGCGTTCTGCAGAGGCGTGACCAAGTCGAAGCCCTGGCCGATGGCGATGCCGAGGCTGTCGCTGGGCACCCATTTTTCCTTTCGGTTTTTTTCCTTCCACTCCCGGGTCGGGATAAGCCCTTCGCGCTCGGTGTCGCTCAAAATCCCGGTCTTTTGGCCGAGGCCGAGCAGCTTGGCGTAGTGAGCCAAGCGGTCGGGTCCCAGCTTCTCGCCCAGCTTGTAGAAAAAGACGTCGCAGGAAGAAATCAAAGCCCGCCGCAAATCCACCCGGCCGTGACCTTTCTTGTTCCAGCAGCCCCAATTGCGGCCGCCGAAGGAATAGTAGCCCGGGCAGTTCACCGTCGTCTTGAAGTCGGTCTCGTTCTCGGCCAAGCCGGCGACGGCGGTGACGATCTTGTAGGTCGAGCCCGGCGGATAGGCCCCCTGAATCGGGCGGTTGAGCATGACGTTGTCGGGATTGTCCCGCAGCTCCTTCCATAAAGCCGCCGGAATGGTCCCGGTCAGGGTTTCGGGATCGTAGGACGGCCGGCTCACCCAGGCCAGGACCTCGCCGCTCCGCGGATCGAGGGCGACCAGCGTTCCGACTTTCCCTTGGAAGGCCTCGGCGCCGACTTCCATCAAGCGGGCATCGAGGCTCAAGCGCAGCGTTTCACCGGCGCGGGCCGGGGTCTCGCCGAGCAATCCTTCCATCCCCATCTCTCCCAAATCGGCCTCGCGGCCCAGCGCATCGACCAAGGTCCGCCGGGAGCCGTCGTAGCCGCGAAGCTCGGCATCGAAAGCTTTTTCGACGCCGGCGACGCCGACGTCGTCGCCAGGGTTGACCCGGCCGGGCTCCCGTTTCTCCCACTCGGCCAATTCCTTCTCGCCGGCCTCGCGGACGTAACCCAGGACGTGCCCGGCCTTGTCGCGGTAGGGATAGACTCGCTCGAATTGAACCACCAGCTCGACGCCGTTCAAGTCCAGGTCGGGCTCGGCGCCGGCCCGGACGCGGGTCATCCGCGCCCGAATCCGCGCCACCTCGTCGCGGCTGAGGTCCTGGGCCACCGTCACCGGGGCCAGGAGCGAGGCGCCGCGCTTGACGTTGAGTTTTTGGCTCAAGGACGCCTCGTCGCTTTGAAGTAGATAAGCCAGTGAGCGCTGGGTGACCTTCAGGTCTTTCACCTGGGCCAAGTTGAGGCGAAGGGTGAAGCTCGGCCGGTTGTCGGCCAGGACCCGGCCTTGACGATCGAGGATCTTGCCTCGCGGCGCCGGCAGCGGAATTTCGCGCAGCGTGTTCATACGGCTGAAGCGGAGGAATTTCTCGCCGTTGAGGATCTGGAGGTCGATGAGGCGGTAGAGCGCGAGGCCGAAGAAGAGCAGGACCAGCAAAGCAAAAAGGCCGAGACGGCGGCGATCGACCTCCATCTCAAATCCCCTTTTCGAGACCGAAGGGTTTGCGGCTTAAGCGCGAGTCCCGCCCCGAGAGCCAATCGGCGCGGCTCAAATCGACTTGGCTCCGCCTTGGCAAAAAAGCCGAAAGCCGTCGCCGGAGTCGGAGCCCCAGCAAGGAAAGCAGCGGCGCCCCGAAGAAGCCGACTCCGAAGGTCGTCAATCCCGCGAACCAATCCCGCCAATCCAACAGCCAGGGGCCGCGGGGGCCCAGGGCGAGCCAGGCGCCGGCGGTGATCGGAAGAACGCTGAGCAAGGCCAGAACCAAGGCCCTCTCCTCGGGGCCTTCCCAATGAAAGGACCTTCGCAAGCCGAGGCCGATCAACCAAGCCAGGGCCCAAGGCACGGCAAAGACCAGGGCCGAGCTCAAGGAGAAAGCCGAATAGGCCCAAGCCAAGAGGAGCAAGACCATCCAGGGCGAAAAGCGCCGGACGCCGGCGAGATAAGTTTGGGTCAAGACGAGGGCCGCCCAATTCACCGGAATTTGCGGCAAGGCCAGGCTCAGACTCAGGCCGAGCAGACCCAACACCAGATATTTAAAAAAATCTCTCATCGCTCTCTCTTAAACCCCCCTTTGAAAAAGGGGGGCTTGGGGGGATTTAAAGCCGTGGCAAAAACAAAAAACCTCGTGTCATCTGCCAACCCCGTCAAATCCCCCCTGGCCCCCCTTTTTCAAAGGGGGGAATCGTGTTCGCGGTCAAAACCAAAACCTCTTCCAGCTTCTGAAGCTCGGCATAGGGCTGGACCTCGGCCTTCCAAAACAAGCCCGAGGCGTCCTTCTCCACCTTCTCGACGACTCCTACCGGATAACCTTGGGGAAAAACCCCATCCTGGCCGGAGCTCAGCAGCAAGTCGCCGGCGAGGATTTCCTCGGAACCCGAAACATACTCGGCCTGGGTCAGCCAACGCTCGCGCTTCAATCCCATGTCGCGGCGCAGGCCGACCAAGATCCCACGGGCCCGAGTTCGGGCGGCCACGACGTCGACCGCGCTGTCCAAATCGGTGATGAGGAGGACTTGACTGCGGCGCGGACCGGCCTGGAGCACCCGGCCCACGATCCCGCCCTTGGCGATCACAATCTGATCGGGCTCGATGCCGTCCTCGCGGCCGGCGTCGATGGTAAGACTGCGGCGAAGCGGCGAAGGGTCCTGCCCCAGCACCCGAGCCACCTTGCCTTGGGAGGTTTCGACCCCGCTCTCGGCGAAGAGCCGGTCGCGGGATCGGAGCTGCTGGTTTTCCTCGCGGAGTTTCAGGACCTCGGCCTCCAGCCGCTCGCTCTCGGCCCGCAAGGCAAGGTTCTCGCGCTGGGCGCCCCGGAGCTCGGTCCAATGATGGACAAATGCCGAAACCCGGCGCGAAACCGAAGCGGTCCCTTCCGAAACCGGCCCGACGATGGCGATGGCCAAGCGCTGGTCCCAGCGCGGCGCGGCGGTTTGGCGCCCACTGCGGGCGAGAAAGAACAAAGTCCCGGCCAAGGCAAAGCCGGCGAAGAGCCAGGAAATTTTTCGTCGGGCGGAAGACATGGCCTCTCTTTCCCTCCCCTTTGTAAGGGGGGGGTTAGGGAGGGGTAGAGCGTCGGCAAAGACACCCGCTTGGTATTTATTGCCGACGCTCTACCTCCCCCTGCCCCCTCCTTACAAAGGAGGGGGAGAAGACCTGGAAGAAGAAACTAGTACGAATTGACCGTGATGCCCTTGAGCTGATCGAGCTGGTCGAGGGCCTTGCCGGTGCCGAAGACCACCGCCGAAAGCGGGTCTTCCGCGATCGTGACCGGCAAGCCGGTTTCTTCGCGCAATAGCACATCGATATGCGAGAGCAAGGCCCCACCGCCCGAAAGGACGATCCCCTTGTCGACGATGTCGGCGGCCAGCTCCGGTGGGGTCCGCTCCAAGGCGACCTTCACCGCCTCGACGATGGCGTGAACCGGCTCGGCGATGGCCTCGCGGATCTCCTCGGAGTTGACCTCCATGACCCGGGGCACGCCGGCAACCAGGTCCCGGCCCTTGATCTCCATCGTCTTGATCTCGCCGTTGGGATAGGCGCTGCCGATGTCGATCTTGATCTGCTCGGCGGTCCGCTCTCCGATCAGCAAATTATATTTTCGCTTCAAATATTGGATGATCGACTCGTCCATCTTGTCGCCGGCTACCCGGATCGATTTGGAATAGACGATCCCGGCCAAGCTGATCACCGCCACCTCGGTGGTGCCGCCGCCGATGTCGACGATCATGTTGCCGGAGGGCTCGGTGATGGGCAATCCGGCGCCGATCGCCGCCGCCATCGGCTCGTCGATCAGGTAGACCTCGCGGGCGCCGGCGCATTCGGCCGACTCCCGGACCGCCCGGCGCTCGACCTCGGTGATGCCGAAGGGGACGCAAATGATGATGCGGGGACGGACCAGGGTCCGGCGGTTGTGAACCTTGCGGATGAAGTAGCGAAGCATGGCCTCGGTGATCTCGAAGTCGGCGATGACGCCTTCCTTCATGGGCCGGATCGCCTCGATGTTGCCGGGGGTCCGGCCGAGCATGTCCTTCGCCTCCCGCCCCACCGCCAAAACCTTGCGCATTCCTCGCCCGTCTTTTTGCACCGCCACGACCGAAGGCTCGGCGCAAACCACGCCCTTGCCCTTCACGTAGACTAAAGTGTTGGCCGTCCCGAGATCGATCGCGAGGTCGTTCGAGAACAAGCCGAGAATTGGGTCTAGAATCATTGGGAATTTCGCCCTTTTAAGCTGTGTTGCCTTCCAAAAAAGGGAACCTGGAGGTCTCTTCGGCTACCAAGCCCCCCTTCTCAAGTCAAACGGGAAAGTGGCCTTTAGATTCTTTAAGCTGTTGCAATTTGGTCGGCGGAACTTTAATAAGCGCGCGATGTTAGAACAAATGCGGAATCTTTCGTCGGTTTTTTCCAAAACCCTGCTCGGCGTCATCGCGCTGAGCTTCATCCTCTTCTACGGCTACAGCACGATCGACAATTCGAACCAAGTCGGCGGCGCTCTGATCGCCAAGGTCAACGGCGAAAACATCCCGGCCGCCAAGTTTTTCCAGGGAGTGGAAAATCAAACCGAGATGATCCAGCAGTTCAACCAAGGCAACCCGGTCGGGCCCGACATGCGGCAAATGATCGAGAGCCAGGTCCTGCAACGGCTGATTCAGAATTCGCTGATGGCTCAAGCCGCCCACAAGATGGGCCTCCGGGTTCCGGACCAGGAGCTGGGCCAGGAGATCCGCCTGAATCCCACCTTCCAAAAGGACGGCCGCTTCAATCGCGATTTCTATCTCAATCAATTTTTGCCTTTCTACGAGAAGACTTTCGGCTCCAACTTCGAGTACGACTTCCGCCAGGATTTGCTCGCCGAGAAGCTGCGCAAGGTCGTCGAAAATTCGGCGGTGGTCGCCCAAGCCGAAGTCGAGTCCCAGCTGAAGGTGCAGAACACCCTCCTCAAGCTTCGCCAGCTCAGCCTTCCGGTCCAAGGGCCGGGAGCCTTGCCGACCGCCGAGGCCCGCAAGCTGGCCCTCGATTGGATCGCCGCCCGCAAGGAGAACAAGCCGGTCGAAGCCCTCTTGGCGCCGCGCTCGCTCAAGGAAACCGAGACCGAAGCCCAAAACCTAGTTCAGCTCCAAGCCGGCTTCGGCCGCGAGGACTCGCTGGTCATCCTCCAATGTCTGCTGGCGCTGAAACCCGGCGAGGTCTGCGAGCAGCCGATCCAGGTCGGAAGCAACCTTCTCGCCTTTCAGCTCCTCGAGCGCAGCGACCGGCCGGTGGATGCCACCGCCCGCCAGACAGCGGCCCAGCAGCTCGAGATGGGACAAAAGAGCCAGCTGATGGGCGGTTTCCTCGACCAACTCACCCGCAAGGCTAAAATTCAGACCTATTTAACTAAGCGTTAGTCCATGTTAGGCAATGAGAGATGTCCTTCGTCGACCAAATTCATGGGGCCGGCGGGAAGGTCTATGAGGTCGGCGGAACCCTCCGCGACGCCCTCCTGAGCCGGCCCGAGAAAGACCTCGACCTGCTGGTGACCGGCCTGCCCTTCGAGCGACTCAAGTCCCTGCTTCGTTCCGAAGGCCAGCTCCACGAAGTCGGCAAATCCTTCGGCGTCTTGAAGTTCAAGCCGCGGGGCGAGGAACGCTGCTACGACATCGCGCTCCCCCGCACCGAAAAGTCGACCGGCGCCGGCCACCGTGATTTCGAGGTCCGTTTCGACGAGAAGCTGCCGGTCGAGGTCGACCTCCAGCGCCGCGACTTCACCATCAATGCCATGGCCCGGGAGCTGAGCACCGGCGAGATCCTCGACCCTTTCGGCGGCCGGGCCGACCTCCAGCGGGGTATTCTGCGCCAGGTCTTCGCCGAGGCCTTCGTCGAGGACCCGCTGCGCCTGATGCGGGCGGTTCAGTTCGCGGCCCGCTTCAAGCTGGAAGTGGAAGCGGAGACATTGGCGGCAATGAAGGCCCATGCCGCCCTCATCGACACCGTCTCGCCGGAGCGGATCATCGAGGAGATCGGCAAGCTTTTCCGGGCCGAGCAACCCTCGCTGGGTTTCTATCTGATGCGCGACACCGGCCTGTTGCAGCACGTCTTCCCCGAGCTCCAGAAGACCATCGGCGTGGCCCAGCCGGCCAAGAAGAGCGGCGACGTTTTCGAGCACACCATGAAGGTCCTCGACGCGTCCCGGACCTGCGCCGACCTCGACCACATGGGCGATCTCGAGGTGATGTTCGCCTCGCTCTTCCACGACGTCGGCAAGCCTTACACCGTAGGCTTCAACGAGGCGACGCAGCGGACCACTTTCTATGGCCACCAGATCGTCTCGACCAAGCTGACCCGGAAATGGCTCAAGAAGTACCGGGCCAACATGCTGGGCATCAACCCCGACAACGTGCTCAGCATGGTTCACCACCACATGTTCGAGACCAAGAGCTTCTATACCGAGCGGGCGATTCGCCGCTTCATCCATAAGATCGGCAAGGACCTGATCTTCAAGCTGGTCGACCTGCGCATCGCCGATAAGAAGGGCGGAGCCTATCCCAACCAGCTCAAGGGCATCCTCCGGCTCAAGCGCCGGATCCAGGAGGAGCTCGAGAAGAAACCGCCCTTCGGCCCCAAGGATTTGGCGCTGACCGGTCACGATCTGATGCGGCTGGGCTATCCGGAAGGCCCTTTGCTCGGCCAAATCCTGCGCCGGATGGTCGAAGTTGTGCTGGACGATCCGGCGAAGAATACGCGAGAATTCCTCATCGAATGGGTTTTGGAGAACTTCCATGAGCGAAGCGAGCAAGAGCGATCCCAAAAAAGCCAAGAAGCATGAGTCGAAGGGCGACAAGCTCGCCGGCAAGGGCAAGTTTAAGGAAGCCGTCGCCGAATACCGCAAGAGCGAGGGCTTCGATCCGGCCCGGGTCGAGATCTACGACAAGCTGATCGAAACCCAGAATCGGATCAAGGAAGAGGAATGGCATGAGGAAGACTTCGCCGATTCGATGTCCTGGACCATGCGCCGCCAGGAGCTGCTCAACCCTCGAATGCGGCTGGTTCACGAGACCTTCTCGGCTGAGTACCGCGAGGTCTCCCGCCTGATTCAAACCTTGATGGCCGCGGCCGACGAGGAGATGGAAAGCCAAATCATCGATTCCATCCTGGCCTATGGCGAAAAAGCCGGCCTGCCGCTGATCCATTTCATGCTCTCGATCAAGTCGATGGCCTTGAAGAGCGACGAGCCCCCGATCGGGGATGCGCCGGCCCCGGAACCTTCATGAAAATTTACGCCCTCACCGGCGGCATCGCCAGCGGCAAGAGCACCGTGGCCGCGATGTTTCGCGACCTGGGGGCGGCGGTGATCGATGCCGACAAGGTTGCCCACCGGGTCTACGCCAAGGGCTCGCCTCTCTACCGCGAGCTGCGGCGCCGTTACGGCCGCTCAATCCTCCGGCCTTCGGGCGGAATCGACCGAAAGCGCCTCGCCCGCATCCTCTTCTCCTCGGCCAAGGAAAAATCCTGGCTCGAGGGACGGATCCACCCCGAAACCCGCCGGCTGATCGGCGTCGAAATCCAGAAAGCCCTGCGCCGCCGGGCGCCGCTGGTCTTGGTCGAAGCCGCCCTGCACGTCGAAACCGGTTACCATCGGGCCTTTCCCGCCATGATCACGGTCTCGAGCGGTGGCCAAAAGCAGCTCCAAAGGTTGGTCGAGCGCGAAGCCTTGGATCTGGCCGAGGCCAAGAAGCGGGTCGCCAGTCAATTCCCGGAAAAGGAAAAGAACCGCCGGGCTGATTGGGTGATCGACAATTCGGGCAGCTTGGCCAAGACCCGGGCTCAGGTGAAGAGGCTGTTCAAGAGGTTGGTTAAAGGGGGGGAATAAGGTCATCCTGAGCGAAGCGAAGGATCTGCGACCTGCCAAGGCTCTTTCAAGGACCCAAGCCGCTTCGTGTCATCGAATGGAATTCCGAGGAGACGAAGGCGCTTTGGTATCCATAGGTTCTTGGGCAGGTCGCAGGTCCTTCGCTTCGCTCAGGATGACACGGCGCGGCTCGGCCCGCCCCTACCCGGCCTTCCTGATTTTATGGAATTCGAAAAAAGTGGGGGTGACCTCCTCGGCGGCGTCGCGATGCGCGACTTCGGTCACGCCCAGCTGCCAAGTGAGGCGAATCTCGGAGCCGTTTTCGACGGCCGGAAACTCGACCCGGCCCAATTCGAGGTCCTTGATCTCGCCGCCGGTCCGTTCGATCGAGAGCAAGCTCTGCTTGAAGGCCTCGTAATGCTCGCGAAGGCCCCGATGGAGCTCGATCAATTCGGGGTCGGCCGAGCTCGGCGGCTCGCTCTCAAGCAGGTTCGGCTCCAGGCCCATCCGGCGAAGGCGGACCGCGGCTTTGGACATCTCCTTCTTGTGCAAGAGGAGATTTTGGAAATGATGCTCAAGCTGAGGGATCAGCTCGTTGACTTCATCGATGCTGAACAATTTTTTGGCCATGGGAACATCCTTCATAACCCTAGCTCATTTAATTTTTAAACGTCGCGGCCCGAGAAGACAAGGCGCGACGTGTCAGGAAAACGCTAATTTTGGGCCCCGGATCTAGAAAACTTATCCACAGAAGACCGGATGAAATTTTTATGTTAGCTCCGGCTTCCTTTATGCAGGGCCCTCTGTCCATGTTGCTTTCGGCGCTCTTCTTCGCGGTGATGGGCGCCTTCATCAAAGCCTTGGGCCGCGACATCCCGCTTTTCGAAATCACTTTTTTTCGAGCCGGGGTTTCGGCATTGATCCTCGGCGGGGTCATGCTGGTCCGGGGAATTCCGCTCCGGGGAAAAAATCAAAGACTCCTTCTGATCCGGGCGCTCGCCGGTTTCGCCGCCATGACGCTCAATTTTTACGCTCTTGCCCAAATTCCGCTCGGCGACGCCGCCCTCCTCAATCAAAGCTCGCCGATCTTCGTGGTCCTGCTCTCCTGGTATTTCCTCGACGAGAGGATCCCGAGCCTCTTGATGCTGCTGGTCCTGCTTTCCTTCGTCGGAATCCTCCTGGTGCTTCGGCCCAGCGGCAACCTCTTCAATGCGGCCGGGCTCGCGGGGCTGGGCGGCGCGGTTTTCGCGGCTGGGGCTTACGTGGCGATCCGCCAGCTCCATCAGACCGACTCCTTCTGGACCATGGCCTTCTATTTCATGGTGGTCGCGGCCCTGCTCTCGCTTCCGCCGATGCTCCATACTTGGGTCATGCCAAATCCGGGCCAAACTTTGCTTCTGATCGGCAGCGGGCTCTTCGGCAGCCTGGGACAGCTTTTCATGACCTATGCCTATAAAAACGACAGCGCGAGCTGGGTGGCTCCTTTCTCCTACGCCGGGGTGCTATTCAGCTTTCTTTTCGGGATCTGGTTTTTCGGCGATTCGCTGGATTGGGTTGGGGGAATGGGCGCCGGCTTGACCGTGCTCGGCGGGATCGCCCTCCTCTTCTTCAAGAGCCGGCGGGAAGAGATGACGCGCTAAGTCATTGGCAAAGTAACCAACCGGACACCATTTTGTTCCGTTTTCCCGCTTGCCAGCCTCGGCTCATCGACTACAATTCCAATTGCACTCCCAAAAGAGCAAAGCGAGGGGCAAGTTCTTCCGGGGCATCCGATATCCACAATCCCAGCCATTCAAGGGAAAGTCCATCGGGCAATCGCATCGATTCGCTGAACTGTAGCTCAACGCAAAAAATTCAAATGACGAAACGACCCATTCATGGAGGTCAGAATGCAATCGCGGACCATTCACTACTTCACCATCATCGGACTGGCGCTCGGCGCTCCCCTGTCGCTTCACGCGGCCACTTTCACTCCCAACGTCTTCGACGACCCGACGCCGGTCGCCGCACCCAACGGCTGCAACAGCGGCGGACGGTGCTCCTTGCGCGAAGCCGTCTTGGCCGCCACCGCCAGCGATGGGACCAACACCATCGCCTTAAGCGAAGGCACCTATGAATTGACGATTCCCGATGCCGGCAACCCCAGCAGCGGCGACCTCGATTTCGTCGGCACTAACTATTCCATCACCGTCCAAGGCCAGGGACCCGATAAAACGAAAATTCTGGCGGCGCCGGCCTTGAACGACCGGATCATGGAAGTGGTCGGAACCTCGGTCGACCTGACCCTTCAGGGAATCACCTTCGAGGGAGGCAACGCCGCGAGCGAGGGCGGAGCCCTTCGTTATTCGATCGGCGCCAGCGATCCCGACACCTTCAATATTCTGAACTGTAATTTTATCAACAATCATGCCGACGCCAGCGGCGGAGCCGTCTATCAAACCAGCGGGAATCCCACCATTAATATCGACGGCGGCACTTATCAGAACAACACCACCGACGCCGATGGCGGAGCGCTCTATCTTTCTCACGGCGGGAGCGCCACCGAGCTCGATTCGATCAAAAACTTGGTTATTACCGGCAACCAAGCGCTGTCCGGCCAAGCCGGCGGCATCTTGATGAGCTCCTCCAAAGGCCTCTCGGTCTCCAACGTCCAAGTCACCGGGAATCAGGCCTCGGTCTTTTCCGGTGGAATTTTCGTGGGCAACGGCGGATTCCCCATCGGTTTGGAGCTTCGCGACAGCGTGATCAGCGATAACACCGTCACCAATGGAGACGGCGGCGGATTGACCGTCAGCACCGGCGGTTTCGTTCAAATCGTCAACACGACGTTTTCGAACAACGAGGCCCAAGGTGGTGGCACGGTCGGCGGCGGTGCCAACATCTCCAACGGCGGCGGCATCCAGATTCTCGGCAGCACCTTCAGCGGGAACACCGCTTCCGACGTCGGCGGCGGCCTCTACTACACCGGCGGCAGCGGAACCGTTCACGAGTTCACCAACACCACCTTCAGCGGAAACACCGCCAACGGCACCGGCGGCGGCGGCGTTTTCACCGACCACACGTTCAGCATTTCCTATAATAACGTCACGATCGCCGACAACACCGCGGCCGGAGTGGGCGGCGGCGCCTGGTGCAGCAATGAGCCTTGCATCCTCCGCAACACCATATTGTCGGGCAATGATTCCGCCGGCCAAACCGACGACTGCGCCGGCGTTTTCGACAGCGACGGCTACAATATTTTTGGCAGCCCCAACAACGGCGACTGCGAACCCGATGGCCAGAGCGTCGGCTTCAACGCCACCGATATCGTCGGCGACCCAATGATCGGGCCTTTGGCCGACAATGGCGGTCCCACTCAAACCCACAACCTTTTGGCCGGCAGCCCCGCCATTGACGGCGGAAATCCCGGTGGCTGCATCGACGGCGAGGGCGCTTTCCTGACCACCGACCAGCGCGGTTTCGCAAAACCCTCCGGCCCCGAATGCGACATCGGCGCCGTCGAAGCGGCGGTCACCGACCTCGCGATCGCCAAGACCGCCGATGACGAGATCTACGTCGTCGGCGACGAGATCACTTATACCCTGACGGTGACCAATAACGGTCCCGGCATCAGCCCGGCCGCGGTCACGGATGCTTTGCCCGCCGAAGTCAGCTTTGTCTCGGCCGACGCCGGCTGCTCCGAGAGCGGCGGCACCGTGACCTGCGATCTCGGCACCCTCGATCCCGGGGCGAGCGCGGCGGTGAACATCGTCGTCGAGGCAAATAACGACGGCACCGTCGAGAACACGGCCACCGTCGCCGGCGCCGACATCGACACCGACCCGAGCAACGACAGCTCCAGCGTCACGGTCAATGTCCTGAGCAACGACACCGACGGCGGCGGCTGCCGGATCGGCCAGTCGCCGAGAAGCGGATCCCCCTTGGGCTGGGGAATTTTTGGAATCGCATTATTAACCGTCATCTTGCTTCGCCGGCGGATGGCGCCGCTACTCGGTGCCCTGTTGGGCGCAACGGCCCTGCTCGGCGCAACCCCGCTCGGCGCGGCCACTTTCACCCCCAACGTCTTCGACGATCCGGTGCCGGTGGCGGCGCCGAACGGCTGCACCGGTCAGGGAAGCAATCCCACCCGCTGCTCGCTGCGCGAAGCTTCCTTGTCGGCCAACGCATCGACCGAGGCCAATACCATCGTCCTAGGCGAAGGCACCTATAACCTGACGATCACCGAAGCGGGCAATCCCGAATCCGGCGATCTCGATTTCATCGCGAGCCCGTCCTTGATCACCCTCCAGGGCGCCGGCTCCGGGAAAACCATCATCAACGCCGGTCCCGATCTCGAGGAAAGGATCCTGGAAATGACCGGCGGCGAAGGTTCCCTGACCTTGACCGGAATCACCTTCCAAAACGGCGATAGCCCGGGCATCGGCGGCGCCGTCTATTTCTCGACCGGCAATAACGTCGGGACCAACGATCCGGTGACCGTCACCGATTGTCACTTCCTCAATAACCACTCGGTGTCAGGCGGTGGCGGAGCTTATCTTTCGGGCTCGAAACCCTTGATCAACATTGATGGCGCCCTCTTCGAAGGCAATTCCAGCGATGACAACGGCGGCGGCCTCTATCTCAACGGCGGAAACAGCGATCCGGCCACCTTTGTCCAAAACCTTGTCCTGCGAAACAATGAATCGCTCAATGGTAATGGCGGGGGCCTCTATCAATCGGCGCCCGATGGTATCGAGCTCGCCAACGTCGAAGCCGTCGGCAACAAAGCACTCAACGGTCAAGGTGGCGGAATTTACGTCAGCAATGGCGGAGACGAAGCCGCCATTTTGAGCGAAGCCTCGATTCGGGACAATCAATCCGGCGACAACGGCGGCGGAGCGGTTTTGAGCGTTTTCGGAAACGTGACGGTCGAAAATTCCGTCTTTTCCGGAAACACCAGCAATGGCAGCGGCGCTCTGGGCGGCGGCGCCTACATCTCCTCCGTCCTCGACGTCGACATCTCGAGCTCGACCTTTGAGAGCAACCAGCTGACTGCCTCGGGCGATGGAGCCGGAGTCTACATTTCCAATGGCGGTGGGTTCAAAGTCACCGCCGTCACGGTCAGCGGCAATTCCACCAATAACGGCAATGGTGGGGGCATTTACCACAGCGGCGCCGGTGGCGAAGCCGGCGAAATCACCAATACCACCGTGAGCGGAAACGAGGCTTCGGCCGCGGGCGGCGGCATCTTCGTCCAGCACCCTGGACTCTCCATAAACAACGTCACCGTCGCCGGAAACAGCTCGGACGATGGCGCCGGTGTCTTTGCCGCGGGTGGCGGCACCCATATCCTTCGCAATTCGATCTTCAGCGCCAACACCTCTTCCGCCAACAGCGACGACTGCGGCGGAACTTTCTTCAATAGCCAAGGTTTCAATATCTTCGGCAGCTCTTCCAACGCCAATTGCGAGCCCGACGGCTTTCCGGTTGGCAACAACCCCGAGGACATCGTCGGCGATCCGTTGATCGGGCCGCTGCAAGACAATGGAGGGCCCACCCTGACTCATAATTTGCTGGCCGGCAGCCCCGCCATCGACGGCGGCAATCCCGCCGGCTGCCAAGACGGCAGCGGAGCCGTTTTGACGATCGACCAACGCGGTTTCGTGCGGCCCTCAGGTCCCGAATGCGACATCGGCGCCGTCGAAGCGGCGGTGACTGACCTCGCGATCGTCAAGACCGCCGATGACGAGATCTATATCGTCGGCGACGAGATCACCTACACTCTGACGGTGACCAATAACGGCCCCGGTATCAGCCCGGCCATTATCACCGACACCTTGCCCTCCCAGGTCAGTCTGGTCTCGATCGACGCCGGCTGCTCCGAAAGCGGCGGCACCGTGACCTGCGATTTGGGCAGCCTTGATCCGGGCGAGAGCGCGGCGTTGAACATCATCGTCACGGCCAACAGCGACGGCACGGTCGAGAACACCGCCACCGTCGCCGGCGCCGACGTCGACACCGACCCGAGCAACGACAGCTCCAGCGTCACGGTGAACGTCCTGAGCAACGACACCGATGGCGGCGGCTGCCGGATCGGCCAGTCGGCGAGAAGCGGATCGCCCTTCGGCTGGGGAATTTTTGGAATCGGATTATTGGCGGCCATCGCGCTTCGCCGGCGGATGGCCTAGCGGACACCCAAAGGAGGCTCTATGAAATCGAGTATTGTTGGCGCTCTGTTGGGCGCAACGGCCCTGCTCGGCATTAGTCCGGCCGGCGCCACCACCTTCACCGTTAACGTCTTCGACGACCCGGTGCCCGTCGCCGCGCCGAACGGCTGCACCGGCCAGGGGAGCAATCCCACCCGCTGCTCGCTGCGCGAGGCGGTGCTATCGGCCAACGCCAATGCCGATACCGACGAGATCGTCCTTTCGGAAGGAACCTATCAATTGGCCCAGACCGGCGACGACGACACCGCCGAAGACGGTGATCTGGACTTTACCCAAGGAGGCAGCGAAGTCACGGTGGTAGGCCTGGGTTCGGACAAGACCGTCATCGACGCCGCTTTGATCAATGAGCGCATCTTCACCTATGCCGTCAGCTCGATGTCTCTTTCGGTCGAGGGAATGACCCTCCGCAACGGCAACGCCGGAACCGAAAATGGCGGAGCGATCGGCATGCCCGTTGTCGGCGGAATCGAGCTGAATCTGGCCGATTGCCGCTTTGAGAACAACCGAGCGGCCCAGGGTGGTGCGGTCGAAGTGAAAAACTCCTCCACTGCCACATTCTCCGACATCACCTTCTCGGGCAATGAGGCCACAACGGTCAGCGTCCAGGACGGCGGCGGGGCTTTGAGGGTCGGAGAGTCATCGACCCTTTCTTGGACGAACGGAACGGTCAGCGGCAACCAATCGGCTTCCGCCGGCGGAGGTATCTTTTATGTCAACGGGGCCAACGTGACGATGAGCAACATTGAGATATTCGACAACGAAGCGGCAGCCGAGGGCGGCGGTATCTTCACCCGAGGCGGCGCGGAGCTCGACTTCGCCCAAGGCCGGGTGGTTGATAACCGGGCCGGCCAGGGCGGCGGGATTTATACCCACCAGGGAAGCGCCGGCGAGGTCAACGTGTACAGCCAATTGACGATCTCGAATAACCAAGCCAGCGGCGACGGCGGCGGAATATGGACCGGCAGCAGCCTTGAGTTGCAGCTCGACGATTCCACCGTCTCGGGAAACACATCCGGCGGTGAAGGCGGCGGCTTCTTCGCCATGTTCAGCCCTATCGTCGCTCTAAATAACAGCACGATCTCCGGAAACTCCGCGACCGGAGGCGGCGGCGCCGTTTCCGGTGAGAGCGGTGCTATCTTTAACTTCCGCAACGCGACCATTTTCTCCAACACCGCCCAAGCTGCGACCGGCGGAATCCTTTCCAGCGACGTCGGACTGACGGTAACGATCGCCAATTCGGTTCTCGCCGGAAACACCTTTAACGGAGCCTTTTCCGATTGCGACGGCGTCCCGGTCGGTTCGGGCCTCACCTTCACCTCGGGCAACTACAACCTCTTCGGCGAAATCGGCGACTGCGCGGTCACAACCCTTTCCAATGACCAGACCGGCGTCAACGATCCGGGCCTGAAGGAATTGGCGGACAACGGCGGGCCCACCCAGACCCATATGCTGGAGGCCGATAGCCCGGCTCTCGACGGCGGGAATCCCGCAGGCTGCCTCGGCACCGATGGAGCCACTTTGACCACCGATCAGCGGGGTTTCGTGCGGCCCTCCGGACCCGAATGCGACATCGGCGCGGTCGAAGCCGCCTTGACCGATCTGGCGATCGTCAAGACCTCCGACGACGAAGTCTATGTTGTCGGCGACGAGATCACCTACACCCTGACGGTGATCAACAATGGGCCCAGCATCAGCCCGGCGATCGCGTCCGACATCCTGCCCGGCGAGGTCAGCTTTGTCTCGGCCGACGCCGGTTGTTCCGAAAGCGGCGGCGCCGTGACCTGCGACCTGGGCAGCCTCGATCCAGGCGAAAGCGCGGCGGTCAACATCGTCGTCGAAGCGAACAGCGACGGCACGGTCGAGAATACCGCCACCGTCAGCGGTGCCGACGTCGACACCGACCCCTCCAACGACAGCTCCAGCGTGACGGTCAACGTCATCAGAAACGACACCGACGGCGGCGGCTGCCGGATCGGCCAATCCCCAAGCCGCGGGGCTCCGCTGGGTTGGGGGCTTTTGGGAATCGGGCTATTGGCGGCCGGCTCGCTGGGCCGAAGGCGATTGAATTAGGATCAACGCTGAAGAAAAACCGAGGAGAACCATGAAAAGCACCTTGCTGAGTGTGAGTGTGTTGGTTGGGACCGCCTGCCTAGCAAGCCCACCGCTCCACGCGATCACCTTCACCCCCAACGTCTTCGACGACCCCACGCCGGTGGCCGCGCCCAACGGCTGCACCGGCGCCGGCAGCAACCCCACCCGTTGCTCGCTCCGCGAAGCCGCTCTGTCCGCCAACGCCAATCCCGGAGCCGACGTCATCGAGCTCGGCACCGGGACTTACACCTTGAGCATCCCCGAAGCCGGAAACCCGGAAAGCGGCGACCTCGATTTCAGCGAAGGCTCACCTTACGGAATCGCGATTCAAGGCCAGGGTCCGGCCAACACCAAGATTCTAGCCGCGGCCGGCTTGAACGAGCGCATTCTTCAGGTAACCGGCCCCGACGTCAGCATGACTCTCCAGGGCCTGACCTTGGAAGGCGGCAATTCACCCGGCGATGGCGGAGCCCTTTTCTCCGACACCGGGGCCACCGTCGACGCCGATCCCGTCAATATCCTGAATTGCGACTTCATCGGCAACAAAGCGGCGGGAGACGGCGGAGCCGTCATCATCGACGGCACCAACCCCACGGTCGTCATCGATGGCGGCCTTTACGACAACAACGAGAGCACCGGCTCCAACGCTGGAGCCATCGCTCTCTCGCACGGCGCCAACATCAGCCCCCTGGACCTGGTCAAAAACGTGATCTTGACCAATAATCGAGCCGTCAACGGCCAGGCCGGCGCGATTCGTCACGGAGCTCCCAACGGAGTCTCCTTCTCCAATATTCAAGCGATGGGCAACCAGGCCGAAACCGGCGGCGCGATCTACGTTTCCAATGGCGCCGGCGGAATCGCCTTCGAGCTGTTGGACAGCGTGATCAGCGAAAACGTTGCCTCCACCGGCGACGGTGGAGGGATCAGAGGCAGCGGCGGAGGGTTCTTCAAAATCGTCAACAGCACTTTCTCGGGCAACCAAGCTCCCGCCAACGGCGGCGGGGCCTTCATCAACAACGGCAGTGGGCTGCAAATCCTCGGCAGCGCCTTTAACGGAAATAGCGCCGGAAACGGTGGCGGCTTGTACCATCAGGGAAGCGGCGGAACGCTGAAGGAAATCACCAACAGCACTTTCAGCGGCAATGAAGCCGGCGTCGACGGCGGCGGCCTGATGATTCTTCGCTCGGAATTCGGTTTTTCGCTGAATAACGTCACCGTCGCCGATAACAGCGCGGCCGGCCTCGGCGGCGGAGTCTTCGGCAATCCGGTTTTGCTCCGCAACAGCATCTTCACCGCCAACAGTTCGAGCGGCAGCTCCGACGATTGCTCCGGCATCAACATCACCAGCGACGGCTATAATATTTTCGGCAGCCCCAACAACGCCGATTGCGAGCCCGACGGCTTCCCGATCGGCAACAACCCCGACGACATCGTCGGCGATCCGCTGATCGGGCCTTTGGCTGACAACGGCGGCCCGACCCAGACTCATAACTTGCTGGCCGGCAGCCCGGCGATCGACGGCGGCAACCCCGGCGGCTGCCTCGACGGCAGCGGCGCCGTCTTGACGACCGATCAGCGCGGCTTCCTCCGGCCCTCCGGCTCGGCCTGCGACATCGGGTCAGTCGAAGCCATCGTTACCGATCTTGCCATCGTCAAAACGGCCGATGACGAGATCTACGTGGTCGGCGACGAGATCACCTATACCCTGACGGTGACCAATAACGGCCCCGGCATTAGCCCGGCGGTGGTGAGCGACACTCTGCCCTCCGAGGTGACTTTGATCTCGGTCGACGCCGGCTGCGCCGAAAGCGGCGGCATCGTGACCTGCGACCTGGGCGACCTCGATCCCGGCGCCAGCGCCGCGGCCAGCGTCGTCGTCGAGGCCAACAACGATGGCACCGTCGAGAACACGGCCACGGTGTCCGGCGCTGACGTCGACACCGATCCTTCGAACGACAGCTCCAGCGTGACAATCAATGTCTTGAGCAACGACACCGATGGCGGCGGCTGCCGGATCGGTCGATCGGCCTCGAAGAGCGCTGCTCCGGCCTGGGGAATTTTCGCCATCGGCTTAAGCTCGATTCTCTGGCTTCGAAAACGGCCGATTAGCTTCTCTCGACTTCTCATCGCCGGTTTCTGCGCCCTTGGATTTCCTTCAATGGCCGCGGCTCAATCGGCCGATATTTCCATCGAAAAGACCGCCAGCGACGAGATCGTCATCGTCGGCGACAGCTTCATTTACACGCTGACCGTGACCAATCATGGTCCCGACGGCAGCGTGGCCACCATCACCGACGTTCTGCCCAGTGAGGTCGCCTTCCGGGATGCCGATGCCGGCTGCGCCGACATCGTGGGAACCGTCACTTGCGCACTCGGCACCATCGCCGCCGGCGAGAGCGTCACCGTGAACCTGACGGTCGAAGCGATCAATGACGGAATCGCCGACAATACGGCCACCGTCCTCGGTGCCTTCGACGGAAATTCCGACAACAACAGCTCCACGGTGTCGGTCGAGATTTTAAGCGACGACACCGGTGGCGGCGGCGACGGCGGGTGCCGGCTCGGCCCATCGACCCAGCCGGGATTTATTCAAAGTTGGGCAATTTTTGGAATACTGACGGCGGCGGGCTTCGCCATTCGCCGGCGTTGGAATTAAGAAATTCCTGAGGGGCACTCCGGGAAGCCGCTTCCTTTGGGAAGCGGCTTTTTTTTACCCAGTCTTAAATTCGGACACCGGGAAGGAAATCCGGCCGCGCCGCCCCCTGGCGCTCTCCGAAGCTATCTAATAAATTACAATAATTTCAATTACTTATAAGGTATCCCGAAATCGACCCACTTCGGCACCCGCCCTGCATCGCCTCCCGCCATCAGCCGATCAGGAGGCCTCCATGAAGCCCGAAGCTCTTCACGAAGAGAAAAAGCGAATCGAAGAAAAAATCCGTCAGCTCAAGTCGCGAATGGTCCAAAGCGTCGAGCAGGGCCGCTACCTGGGTCTCGATCGCCAAGTTCGCCAAGTCCAAAAAAATTACCAGCTCATGATCCGAGTTTAAAACCGACATTCACCTCTCCGTCGCGTGACGCGAGAAAAACACGGGGCCCCGGCCTTTGCCGGCCGGGGCTTTTTGAAGGAGGAACCATGTTGACCTCGATGAAAATCTTGATCGAGAAACAAATCGAAAATTGGCAAGGAGGAGCCGCGAGCACGGCGCCGCGCATGAAGACTTCGGCCTGCGGCTTCGGCCCGGCCTCTCCCCAATCGGCACTCTTGAACAACCTCCAAAATGGCGGCTGCATCCTCTCCGCCGGTCGCGGCGACACCCTCCTCGACCCCGAGCCGGTCGAGCTTCCGGTGTTTAAGCTCAAGAGCCGGCTCGAAGTGTCTCAGGATTCGCGCGAGGACGTCGCCCGCTTTTTCCAGGAGATCGGCATCGAAGGCCGGGGGGGCTTGAGCTTCCCCGAGCAGAATCCCCTCACCTTGGAGCCCATCGATTGGGAAAAGGAAATTTGCCGTAGCACCTTGCAAAATTTAAGCGCCGGCTCGGCTCGGTTGGCTCAAGCCGAAACTCTCTCCCAAGATGCCAAGCTCAACCGCCTCGTTCATTTGATGATGCTGGCCATTCGCTCCGGGAATATCTCGCTCGCCATGATGATGTTCGCTCACGTCGAATCCCGGATGGCGAATCAGATGACTCAAATTTTGATGACGAAAGTCCAAGAGATTCAAGACCGGAAGCGCAAGCTCACCCAAGACATTCAGAGCCAAAAGACCGACTCGGCCGAAGGCGCCAAGAAGCTCCAAATCCTGCAAAACGACGTTTCCCAAGCCAACGACGACATCGCGGTGCTGCAAACCTTCATCCGGGACGTAGCCCAAAACAAGCAATCCGCGGTCGAGCTGGCCAATGCCTTCCTCTCCAAGGAGCACGAGACGACGATGGCGGTGGTTCGTTCCTTCGGAAGATAATTTAAACCTTGAAATATTCGGAAAATCGAAACAGCTTAAGCGCGAGGTTGCCATGCCTAGGAAGAAAAACCCGGACGATGAGTTCCTGACTCGAGGCGTCTTTAAAAAAGAGTTAGCCGAGCTGAAAGCCGATTTGAAAGCCGAGCTGAAGGTCGAGCTAAAAGAAGCGTTTTCGGCTTTCGGCAAGGAAATGCGCCTCGAAACTCGAGAGCTTTTGATAGATTTTTACCGAGGACTGGTGGAACCCCGATTTATCAAAATCGAGGGCGAATTGGGTGGGTTGCGGGGCGAATTCGACGAGTTTAGGCACGAAACCCTCGGCCGTTTCGACGATCTTTATAAAAAGTTCGAAGACCTGCGGCAAGAATACGTCTTCACCAATCACCAGCTCAAAGGCATCGACTTTCGGCTGGAACGCCTCGAAAAGCTGAACAAGCCGACCCATTAAGTCCCGATCCAGGCCCCATATCCTTCTTGAAATCCCCGTAAAAATAAGCCATAAACACCGGCTCTAGTTGCAACACCTTGAAATACAAGGATTTTTATGGCACGCGTCACCGTCGAAGACTGTCTGGAAAAGATCGAAAACCGCTTTGCGCTCGTGCACTTGGCCTCGCGCCGGGTTCGCCAGCTGGCTAAGGGCAGCGCCCGCCTCGTCGTGAGCAAGAACAAGGACGTCGTCACCGCCCTCCGTGAGATCGCCGAAAGCCGGGTCCGGGCCATTCGCCAATCCCTTCCCGAAAAGGTTGACTAAGATGGCCGAGGCCCTGCTCGAGTCCCGTCTCAAAAGCGTTCCCCTCCTTTTCCGCGGCAAGGTCCGCGATATCTACGACTTGGGCGATGCGCTCTTGCTGGTCGCCAGCGACCGAATCTCGGCCTTCGATCACATTCTGCCCACGCCGATTCCCCGCAAGGGCGTCATTCTAACCCAGCTTTCCAATTTTTGGCTGAAGAAAACCGAAGGTTTGGTGGCCAATCACAGCCTCGACCGCCCTTTGAGCTCGGTGACCCAGGATCCCGACGAGCTTCGCCAGCTCGAGGGCCGCAGCGTCATCGTCAAGAAGGCCAAGCCGCTGCCGGTCGAGCTGATCGTTCGCGGCTACCTGGTGGGAACCGGCTATCAAGAATACACCGAGCGCGGCACGGTTTGCGGCATCGAGCTGCCCAAGGGCTTGGTTCAAGCTCAAAAGCTGGAGAAGCCGATCTTCACGCCTTCGACCAAGGCCCCCAAGGGCCAGCACGACGAGAACATTTCCTATGAAGAGATGGTGAAAACCGTCGGCGAGAAGATCGCCGCCGAGGCCCGGGACATCTGCCTCAAGATTTACTCGATCGCCGCCGAATACGCCGCAAGCCGGGGGATCATCATCGCCGACACTAAGATCGAGCTGGGCCTCTACGATGGCAAGCTGATCTTGATCGACGAGGTCCTGACCCCGGATTCCTCGCGTTTCTGGCCGGCCGATCAATACAAGACCGGGTCCAACCCGCCGAGTTACGACAAGCAGTTCGTCCGGGACTACCTGACCTCGATCAAATGGGATAAGAAGTCGAACCCGCCGGCCCTGCCCGAGGACATCGTCCGCAAAACCGCCGAGAAGTACCAAGAAGCCTTGGATAAGCTTACAAAGTAGCGGCCATTGTCATCCTGAGCGAAGCGAAGGATCTCATACCCACCAAGCCAGTCACAGATCCTTCGCTTCGCTCAGGATGACGGTTTTCACATCTGGGCCGTCTTGGCCATTTCCTGATAGGCCTTGCCGTCGTAGTAGAGAATCTTCTCGTTGCCGTCGATCTTGGTTTCCAGGGCGACCGGCCGCTTCCAGATATTGTGCAAGTTCTTCAGCGTCTCCTCGGAGTAATCGGGGCGCAGATCGACGCCGTCGTGCTGATGCACCAGATAAAGCTCGCCGCGATTCTGATAGTTGGCGTTGGTGACCCGGATGAAGGGTTGCCCGCGATTGGTCAGGGCCGAAAGCAGCTTATCCTTGATCTGCTTGAACTCCCGGCTGGCGATCTCGTAGTTCTGCTTGGAATTGTTGAAGGCGAAGGTGAAGAGCCGGTGCTCCCGGCAAAAGTCCTCGGTCAGGAAGGTGTCGATGAAATTGAGGTCGGAGTAGATCTTCCGGACCTCGAAAATCTTCTGCTTGCCCAAGCCGAGGTTGCGGTTCCAGCGCTTCTTCTCGACCATGTCGTCGCAGTCCTCGTAATCCTTGCCGAACTTGCCCTTATTCCAGCGGTCCTCGATGTCGCGGTAAAGCTCGATCCCGATCTTGTAGGGATTGAGGCTGCCGGGCCGTGAAGCCAAGGTCCCGGAATGATGGTCGGCGTAATCGATGAATTCGTCGGCCTTGAGGGCTTTCTGGGTCATGATCGTCGAATGCCAATAAGAGGCCCAGCCTTCGTTCATGATCTTGGTCTGCATCTGGGGAACGAAGTAATAGGCTTCCTCCCGGATGATCTCCAGGACGTCGCGCTGCCAGCGTTCCATCGGGGCGTGCTCGATCAAGAACAGGAGCACGTCCTGCTCGGGATGCTCCGGAAAATTCTTCTTCTGGCGCCGCTCTTCCTCGACCTTCCGCCCCTGCTCCTCGAGGAAGTCCTTGGGGTTGATGTACTTGTCCATGTAGTCCTTGCTCTTCAGCCGCGGAACGGCCGAGCGGGGGTCGGCGTCCTCATCCGCAGCGACTTCGCTGCCGTCGCGGCGGCGCCGGATCGCCGGGCCATGGGTGTCGATCAAATTCTCCAGGCTAAGGCAGACGTCGATGAAGTTCTCGACTTCCTCCATCCCGTGCTTGTCGATGAACTTCTTGATCCGGGTCTTGTGGTTGGCCATCTCGTCCATCATCTTGCGGTTGGTGTGGGCGAAGTAAACGTTCTGCTTGAAAAAGTCGGAGTGGCCGTAAACGTGGGCCATCACCAGCTTCTGGTCGACCAGCGAATTGGAGTGCAGCAAATAAGCGTAGGACGGGTTGTTGTTGATGACCATCTCGTAAATCTTGGAGAGCCCGTAGGAATAGGACTTGGAGAGCTGCTCGTACTCCATTCCGAAGCGCCAGTGGGGGTAGCGGTTGGGGAATCCGCCATAGGCCGCGACCATGTTGATCTGGTTCCAGTCCAGGACTTCGAAGATCACCGGGAAATAGTCGAGCCCGTATTCCTGGGCGTAGCCCTCGATTTCTTGGCGGATCGCCTCCAGTTCGGGCCCCAGCTCGGTCGTCATCCGGCTATTTCCCCTTTCCCAAGAAAGTCTTGATCGATTCGAAGATCTTTTCCTTGCCCTCGATCCGCGAAGCGACGACTCTCTCCTCCTTGCCGTCGTAGCGCTCGGTCAAATCGCGAAGGAATTGGCCGCTGCCGTATTCGCTCTCGACCTGGCCGTAACAAAACAGGTTGAGGTTGGGCAGCATCTGCTCGCTGAGCAGCTTGAGGCATTCCTGGGTGTCGTTGCTCGACCAGTTGTCGCCGTCGCTGAAATGGAAGGCGTAAAGGTTCCACTGGGCGGGGTCGTACTCTTCCTCGATCATCTTGAGGCAAAGCTTGTAGGCCGAAGAGATGATCGTGCCGCCGGATTCCCGGGTATGATAGAAGGTCTCTTGATCGACCTCGCGGGCCACCGCGTCGTGGATGATGTAGCGGGTCTCGAGGCCGTCGTACTGGGATCGCAGCCAGGTATCGATCCAGAAGGACTCGATCCGGACGATCTCCTTCTGCTCCGAGCCCATCGATCCGCTGACGTCCATCATGTAGATCACGACCGCGTTGAACTCCGGCTTGCGCTCCTCCTTCCAGGAGCGATAACGCCGGTCCTCGCGGATCGGCAGCAGCACCGGCTTCTCCGACTTGTAGGTCCCGGCCAGGATCTGGCGCTTGAGGGCCTCTTTGTAGGTCCGCTTGCGGTGGACCAAGGAATCGGGACCGCTCCGCCGCAGCGAGGAATACTTGGTCCGCTGGCTGACGATGCTCGACTTGCCCTTGGGCTCGATCCGGGGAAGCTCCAGCTCCTCGCCCATGATCTCGGCCAGCTCCTCGAGGGTGATGTCGACCTCCAGGATATGGTCGCCCGGGGCGTTGCCGGCCTTGGGATCGCCGCCCTCGTCGGGATCGGCACCCAGCGGATCGCCGACCGCGCCCTCGCCCTGGCCGACCCCGCCCTTTTGGCGGCTGCCGAAGGTGAAGTGGGGAATGTCGATTTGAGGCAAGGGAATGCTGATCAGATCCTTGCCCTGCTTGCCGATCAGCTCGCCGTTGGTGATGAATTTGCGCAGCTCCCGCTTGATCTTGCCGCGGACGATCTGCTTGAACCGGTTGTAGTCCTGTTCGATCTTGAGAACCATGTTCCTCTCGGGCTACTGGCCCTTGATGTCTCCTCTGGCGAAAATACTGGCGACGTAGTTCAAGACGTCGGTGGCGCAGATATCGCAGTAGCCGTGGTTATGGATCAGCCGCGACTTGACCACGTCGATCTTCTCCTGGGTATCCTTGTCGATGACGCTGGTGACCAGCGAGGTCAGCTTGATCGAGTCCTTCTGGTCCTCGAAAAGCTTGAGCTCCAAGGCCTTGTGCAGCCGCTCGTTGGTCTTGTAATCGAACTTCTTGCCTTCGACCGCCAAGGCGCCGATGTAGTTCATGATCTCCCGGCGGAAGTCGTCCTTCCGCGACTCGGGGATGTCGATCTTCTCCTCGATCGAGCGCATCAGCCGCTCATCGGGCTCCTCGTCCTGGCCGGTGTATTTGTTCCGGACCCGCTCTTTCTGGGTGTAGGCCTTGACGTTGTCGATGTAGTTGGCGCAAAGCCGGCCGATGGCCTCCTCGTCGCTGGAGATCGCCCGCTGGACTTCGTTCTTCACGATGTCTTCATATTCTTCCTTCACCACCGAGAGCATCTCCATCATCCGCTTGCGCAGATCCTCGTCGCGGATCAGCGAATGATGGCGCAGCCCGCTCTCGAGCTCGTTGAGCACCATGAAGGGGTTGACGCAGCCCTCGGCGTCCTTGACCAGGGCGTTGCTGATCTTGTCCTGGATATAGCGCGGGCTGATGCCGTCGAGGCCCTCGCGGGTCGACTCTTTGCGAAGCTCTTTGACGTTGTCCTCGGTGAAGCCGCTCAAAGTCTTGCCGTCGTAGAGCTTCAGCTTCTGAAGCAGGGTGAGGTTGGCCTTCTTCGGCTCCTCGAGCCGGGTCAAAACCGCCCACATGCTGGCCATCTCGATGGTGTGGGGGGCGATGTGCTTGCCCTGGATCTTTTCGGAATTGAAGTCCTTCTCGTAGATCTTCATTTCCTCGCCCAGCCGGGTGACGTAGGGGATGTCGACCTTGACCGTGCGGTCGCGGAGAGCCTCCATGTACTCGTTGTTCTGGAGCTTGCGGTACTCGGGCTCATTGGTGTGGCCGAGGATCAATTCGTCGATGTCGGTCTGGGCGAACTTCTTGGGTTTGATCCGGTGCTCCTGGGAGGCGCCGAGCAAGTCGTAGAGGAATGCCACGTCGAGCTTGAGAACCTCGATGAACTCGATCACCCCGCGGTTGGCGATGTTGAACTCGCCATCGAAGTTGAAGGCCCGGGGATCGGACTCGCTGCCGTATTCGGCGATCTTGCGGTAGTTGATGTCGCCGGTCAGCTCGGTCGAATCCTGGTTCTTCTCGTCCTTAGGCTGGAAAGTGCCGATGCCGATCCGGTCCTTCTCGCTCAAGACCAGCCGCTTCACTCGGATATGGTTGTCGACGACCTTGGCCCAATCGCCTTTGTAGTAATGGCCGAGGGCATTGAAAATATAGCGGCAGCTCGGGCAAAGATCGCCCTCGATGACGATCTTGAAGCCGTCGGTCAGCTTCTTGTTGAGCTCGTCGGTGATCCGGCTGCGCAGCTCCGGCGGGATCAGCCGCAGCGGCTCCTCGTGCATCGGGCAAGGCAGCTCCTCGGAGGAGCCGAAGACTTCCTTGGCGTCGACCGAGGGGTGTTTGACCCATTTGAAGGTGTAAAGCGCGCCTTCGGGCGTCCGGCTGTAGTGCTCGATTCCCTTTTTCAGGAGACGGGCGATGGTGCTCTTGGAGGAGCCGACCGGCCCGTGGAGGAGGAAGATCCGCTTCTCGGCGCCGTAGCGCTTGGCCGCCGACTTGAAGAGGTGGACCAGCTTCATCAGGTGCAGATCCAACCCGAAGATCCCGTCCTTGCCGTTCTCGAAGGGATCTTCGAAGAACTTATAACGGACGATCTTCTTTTTGTATTCCTTGTACTCCTCGGTGCCCTGCGCGACGATCATGTCGTAGACGCGCTGGAAAGCCGACCGGGCCACTTTGGGATCCCGGCGGACGATTTCCAAATATTCTTCGAAGCTCCCCTCCCAGTTCAGATCTTGATAGAGCTGCACGTTTTGGAGATTCCGAAGTTCTGCCATCAAGGTCGATCCCGACGTCGTCATGCGTCCTCTCTTTCTTTCCGTGCGGAAATCGGCTTTGACTCTTACGAGCCTGCCGCCTCTATGCAGTTTTCAAAGCTAAATGGTCCTCGTCTTGAGGGGTGACACAACGCAGCGTATTCCCTGAGCAAATTATAGCAAAGGCTGGAAGCCGCGCAATGCAATAGTTTTCAGGCATGGCGGCGGGGAAAAGAATTTTTCAAAAGCAAGGGTGAATTTTTGAGCAGGAGCTTTAATTTGCGGCGATATAGCCGTGGCGCTACTTTTCGATCAGGTCCTTCTCGTTCGTCGCCAAGGTGGCGCGGATGACCGTCCGCAGGATCTTGTTTCGGTTGGCTTTGCCCAGGAGGGTCATCAGGTCGTAATAGACGGTGGGATCGTTGATCAGGCCGCCGACGCTGCCCTCGCCCTTCTCGATCTTTCCGCTGATCGCCGCGAAGTCGCGGGAGACGTTTTTGAGGTTCTCGGCGGTCTGGGAGAAGGCCTTGCCGATGTCTTTGTCCACCGGGTCGTAGATCAAGGCATGGATGCTGCCGCGGCCTTGCTGGACCTCCCGGACCACGCTCTGGGCCGATTGAGTGAGCTTGGCCAGATCGCGGACGATCTCTTTACCCTCGGTGTCGTAGATCAAGGCATGGACCAAGCCTTCGTTGGTTCGGATGTCCTCGACCAGCCCATCGACGTTCTTGGAGAGCTTGGTCACATTATCCAGCAGCTCGGTTCCGCGGTCGGAGATGGCCTCGAGCGAAAGACCCTCCTTGGCGTTGAGGGTATCGCCGTCCTTCATCTCGGGGTACTCCGGACTGCCCATCGAGATGAAGATGGCCTTGTCGCCCAGCAAACCCTGGGTGGTGATGCGGGAGGTGCTGTTTTGGCGGATCCGGTCGCGGAACTGATGTTGGATCTTCATCTTGATCGTGACCTGCTGGTCTTTCAGGTTCTCGGGAAAAGCGATGCTGTCGACCCTTCCGACCTGAATGCCGGCCAAGTAAACCGGAGCGTCGAGCTTGAGGCCGCTGATGTCCTTGAAGCTGCTGTAGAGGTTGTACTGGCGCTGAAAAATGGCCCAGCCGTCGCCGAGCAGGAAGATGACCACCATCGAGAGGATGAGGCCGATGAAAACGAAGATGCCGACCCGGATTTGCTGGGAGGTTTTGACTTTCATGGCTATTCCCCGATCTGTCCTTCGATGAATTTTTTGACGATCTCGTTGTCGGAGTGGTCGACCTCGCCCTTGGTGCCGACCCACTCGATCTTCTTGTCGTAAAGCAGGGCCAAACGGTCGCTGATCTTGAAAGCGCTGTTCATGTCGTGAGTCACCACCAGGGAGGTCACCTTGAAGCGCTTCTGCAGGCTAATGATGAGCTCGTTGATCCGGTTGGTGTTGGTCGGATCCAACCCGGTCGTGGGCTCGTCGTAGAGGATGACCTCGGGGTCGGTGGCGATGGCCCGGGCCAAGGCGATCCGCTTCTTCATGCCGCCTGACAGGTCCGACGGCATCATCTTGGCGGTGTCGCCCAATCCAACCACGTCGAGTTTCTCCTGCACGATCTTGGCGATCTTCTCTTCGTCGTAATCCTTAAAATTCTCGTAGAGCGGATATGCCACGTTCTCGTAGACCGTCATCGAGTCAAAGAGAGCCCCGCCCTGGAAAAGCATGCCGACCCGCTTTCGAGTCCGATTCAGCTCTTCGGGGCCCATCTGCACGACGTCTTCGCCGTCGAAGAGGATCTTCCCGTCGTCGGGCTGCATCAACGCCAGCAAGAGCTTCAGCATGACGCTCTTTCCGGTGCCGGACCCGCCGATGATCGTGATGGTCTCGCCCTTTTGGATGTCGAGAGTGAGATCCTTGTAGATCACCTTCTCATCGAAGGCCTTCTTGACATGCTCAAATTGGATGAAGGCGTGATCCATTTTAAAAGAGCAAAAACAGCTTCGTGAGAAAAAAGTCCGAAATGAAGATCCCGATCGAGCTGTAGACCACCGAAAGGGTCGTGGCCCGGCCGACGCCCTCGGTGCCGCCCCGGGTGTTCAAGCCCTGATAGCAGGCGATGACACCGATGAAGAAACCGAAGAAGAAGGTTTTGGCGATGCCGCTCCCGAAGTCGATCATCTGGACGGTGGTGGTGATCTGGTCGAGATAGTAACGGGTGCCGACGCCGGTCTGCATGGTGGTGATGATCATGCCGCCGATGATCCCAACGAAGTCGGCGACGACGGTGAGGATCGGCGCGCAGAGCGTGCAAGCCACCACCCGGGGAATCACCAATTTTTGCACCGGATCGGCTCCCATCGCCTCCACCGCCAGCACCTGCTCGGTGACGTTCATCGAGCCGATTTCGGCCGCGATGCCCGAGCCGACTCGGGCCGCGATCATCAAGGAGGTCAGGACCGGCCCGAGCTCGCGGGTGATGGCGATGCCGATGATTTGGCCGGTGTAGAGCTGCAACCCGAAGCGCTCCAAACCGACGATGAACTGGACGGCCAGGACCAAGCCGGTGAACAAGGCGATCAAGTTGGTCAAAGCCGCCGACTTGATGCCGACTTCCTCGAACTGCTTGATCGTCTCGTTGAAGGGGAAGCCCCGCTGAAACACCGACTTGATGAGCTTCCCGGAAAGAACGCTCAGGCCGCCGAGGTAGTCCATGAGCTCGAGGAAGGCCTTGCCGGTCCGGGACAAGAGCGCACCGCGAAATGGCAGAACCAGCTGCATATCAGCCCTCCTCCGGCACGTAAACGAAACCGTTGTAGAAGCGCTCGAAGTCGGGAATCGCTCCGGCCACCCGCTCGGGCGGACCGACCAAGTAAAAATCGAAGAGGCACCAATCCTTCTTCAAGACCAGGCTTTCGATTTGGACCGGAACCCCGTCCAGGCTGGCGAGAACCGAGCTCCGCAATGCGCCCCTCCGGTCGAGGGTCAACGGTTGCTGGCTTTGGATCTTGATGTCCTGGAGGCCGGCGTAGAGATGGCTGGCCAAGGCCGGCAGCGGAGCGTCGTCGTAGGCCTGATCGCAGTAGGAGTCGGTCGAGATGGTCGATCCGTGGCGGTCGTTGCGGAAGTTGATCGCGGCCAAGCCGAGCTTGATCCGGTACCAATCCGCCGGCAGCTCGCCGACCTGGTAGTAACCCTTTTTGGTGATGACCCGCCCCGGCTTATAGTCGACCACCTTGCCGGTTTTCTTGACCCCGCCGAAGCAGGCGATCAGGAAAAAAAAGACGAGTGGGGCCAATAAGGGCGCGGCTTTGCGGAAAATGGGCATGGGGGATTATCTCACTTCGCAAATTCTGCGAATTTGCTGCGCGGGCCGGCTAAGCCGGCCCTTGCATCTCTTTCGGCGCAAGCTACACAAAGGGCCCCGCTTTGGCAACAAAATGACGGGCCGAAGGCCCCGTCATCCCGAGCGAAGCGAGGGATCCTTGCGGAGATCGTCACACCAAGAAACCCCGCAAAGATTCCTCGTCGCTTCGCTCCTCGGAATGACATATAGGAGACGCCATGGAAGGGAACCTACGCCAAGTTCAGGATCGCGTTGCTGCGGCCCTGGCCCGGGCCGGCCGCCCGCCGAATTCGGTGACCTTGGTCGGAGTTTCCAAGGCCCAATCGGCGGCCAAAATCCGGGAGCTGGCCCGGCTCGGTCTCCGCGACTTCGGCGAGAACTATGTCCAAGAGTGGCTGGGCAAGCGGCGGGAGCTCGAAAATGCCGATCCGACCCTCGCTTCCCGGCTTCGCTGGCACTTCATCGGCCACCTCCAGAGCAACAAGGCCCGGGAGGCCCTCAGCGCCGATCTCATCCACTCGGTCGACTCATTGAAGCTGGCCCGGAAACTTTCGGAGGCCGCGCTCAAGGCCGGAAAAGTCCAAGCCCTTCTCTGGGAGCTAAACTTGGCCGGCGAAGCCACCAAGTCGGGAATGAGCGCCGATGTACTCCGGCGGGAGCTGCCGGCATACGCCGCCTTGCCGGGCCTCCGCTGGCGCGGGCTCATGACGATGCCGCCGCCGGCCGAGGACCCCGAAGCCTCCCGGCCTTATTTTCGCCGGCTCAAATCGCTGCTTGACGAAATCCGGGCTTCGGGATTCTTTGACCCAGGCCTGGTCGAATTATCGATGGGCATGAGCCAGGACTATGAAGTCGCCGTGGAGGAAGGTGCCACCTTGATCCGCGTCGGCAGCCGGCTCTTCGGACCTCGGATATGAAGAAAAGCTCTTCGCATTACCGACACGGCTTTCTCGGCGCCGGCAAGATGGCTCAGGCCCTGCTGAAGGGCTTGCTGAAATCGGGCTTGGCCCGTCCGCAAGACGTCCTCGTCTCCCGAAAATCGAAGGCGGAGCTGGCTCGGCTGGGACGGGAGCTCAAAGTCGCCACCACCGCCGACAACCTCGAGCTGGCCGCCGGCTGCCGTTGGATCTGGCTCGGCATCAAGCCATTCCAGGCTCGAGAGGTATTGACCGAAATCGCGCCGGCCTTGCCGAAAGACGCGGTGGTTCTCTCGATGTTGGCCGGCATTTCATGCAAGACCCTGCGCCGGTGGCTGGGCGCCGGCCCCGGCCTGGTTCGATTCATGCCCAACACGCCGGCTTTGATCGGGCAAGGCATGACCGGCGTCTACTTCGACCCCAAGGTCAAGCCCGCGACTCGGCGCGAAACTCTTCGCATCCTCGATGCTCTGGGCGAAACTCTTGAAGTGAAAAACGAAGCCCGGCTCGACGCCGTCACCGGTTTGAGCGGAAGCGGCCCGGCCTTTGTCTACTATTTGGCGGACGCCTTGGCCGAGGGCGGCCGGCAAGCCGGCCTGAAAATGAGCGAAGCCCGGCGCCTCGCCTATCAAACGCTGCGCGGGGCCGTTGGGCTGTTGCAGAGCACCGGCTTGGCGCCCGAGGAGCTGATCGCCCAAGTGGTCAGCAAGGGCGGAACCACCGAGGCCGGCTTGAAAGTCCTATCCGACGCCAAGGTCGCCGAAAAGGTCAGCCGCGCGGTGGCCCGAGCCAGCCGGCGAGCCACCGAGATCAAGGAGCAGAACGAATGTTCCCGCTAGGTTCTTTTTTGGTCTCGGTCGCCAAGGTCCTCTCCATCCTGCTGACGATTTACCAATACATCATCCTCGGCGCGGTGATCATCAGCTGGGTCAATGCCGATCCGCACAATCCGATCGTCCGCTTCCTTCGCCAATCGACCGAGCCGGTATTCCGGCCGCTGCGGCGCCTCCTGCCACGGGCGCTATTCCGCACCGGCATCGACTTCACGCCGCTCGTCGCCTGGCTTCTCATCGTTCTGTTGGAGAACTTCGCCGTCGCCACCCTCCTCCACTACGGCCAGCGCCTGATGGTTCAACCGTGACCAGCCTCCCGGCCTGGCTTCGGGAAAGCCCGAAAGGCTGCAGCCTGGCGGTCCGAGTCCAACCCAAGGCCGGCCGCGACCGACTGGTGAAAGTGGAAGAAGGTCATCTCAAAATTCAACTCAAGGCGCCGGCCGAAGACGGGAAAGCCAACGCGGCGCTTCTCCGCTTTCTGCAGGATTTTTTCAAAATCCAGCGCGCAAATATAAAGATCTTGCTTGGGGAGAAAAGTCGTAGCAAATGGGTGGAGATTTCAGGCCTCAGCGCGGCGGAGGCGAGCGCTGCGGTCTGGAGTCACCATAAATCCTAAGCCTAAGAATTTAGTTGCTTTTTTGACCTTCGCCTCCCTAAAATTGAATAAGGTGCAATCAGTAGAGGACTTATGCCGGTCTATGAATACCAGTGCGCGGCCTGCCAGCGTCACTTCGAAGAGTTGCAAAAGGTCAGCGATAAGCCCTTGAAAAAATGTAAGATTTGCGGAGGTCCGGTCACTCGGCTCATCTCCCAAACCTCATTTTCGCTCAAGGGCGGCGGTTGGTATAAAGACGGCTACTCGAGCGCCAAGCCAAAAGAAGGCGCCTCCAGCGATTCCAAGCCGGTTGAAAGCAAGGCCGGCAAGAGCTCAGCGGCGGCCAAGACATCGTCTTGATCGCAGCCCCGCCTTAAGACGCATAAGTTTCCTCGCTGAAAGAATGAAGGTGGCTCATCGGTGGTCGACCGTATCGAAAAGACGCGGAATGTAGATCCTTGGCAGATCGCGGCGACCAAGGAAACGAAGGAGGACAAGAAGCGCGACGACGGCGGAGCGGCGGGACAGGAGGCCAAGGATAGTTTCGGAGAGACTTCCGATTTCATCCAGCTCCTCTCTAAAGATCCGAAGAAGTTTCAGAGCGAGCAAATCGCTTCGACCCAGATCAAGGGATTCACCTTTCGCGGCGTCAGCACTCACCGCGAAAAGGCCTTGTTGGAGGTGGATATCGCCCTCTCCAACGGCACCTTGATCCAGGGTGCCCAGATCGCGCTGACCCGGCAGGAAGGCATGCGCTACTTGAGCCGCCGGCCGGGCGAGGAAATCGTGGCCGACCAGCTGGTGAAGGGCACCTTCCTCACCATCGCCCGGCCCAAGCATGAGGCCCCGGCCCACGAGGCCCCGGCGCCGGCCACCGAAGCATCGTCCGCGCCGGAATTGCCCGAGGTGGCTCCAGCCGGATTGAGCTGGGCCTATTATCTGGGCATGGGCGCGATGGCGTTTGCGGTTTTGCTGTTGATATATTTATTCACCTTGTAGGCAAAAATGGCGGAGTTCCACCCAAAACCCTTCGGCAAGTACTTCCTGATCGAGAAGCTCGCCACCGGCGGCATGGCCGAGATCTATAAGGCCAAGACCTTCGGCGTCGACGGCTTCGAGAAGATCCTCGCGATCAAGCGAATCCTGCCCCACTGCGCCGTCGACAAAGAGTTCATCAGCATGCTGGTCGACGAGGCCAAGCTCTCGGTCTTGCTCAGCCACACCAACATCGTTCAGGTCTACGATCTGGGCAAGGTCGGCGACGACTACTTCATCTCGATGGAGTTCATCAACGGCATCAACCTCCGGGAGGTGCTGAACCGGGCCAAGGAGATCAGCGAGAAGTTCACCGAAGAGATCGTCGTCTACATCCTCAGCGAGACCTGCAAGGGCTTGGATTACGCCCATTCCAAGAAGGACAACGAGAGCAAGCCGCTCAACATCGTCCACCGCGACATCAGCCCCCAGAACATCCTGCTGAGCTTCGAGGGCGAGGTGAAGATCGTCGACTTCGGCATCGCCAAGGCCGCGATGAACATCAGCCACACCATGGCCGGCATCCTCAAGGGCAAGATCAGCTACATGTCGCCGGAGCAGGCCCTGGGCAAGCCGATCGACCGCAAGACCGACATCTTCTCCACCGGCCTGATCCTTTACGAGCTGCTGACCGGCGAAAAGCTCTTCACCGGCGAAACCCAATTCGAGGTCCTCAAGAAGATCCGCACCACCCGCTTGAACGAAAACTCCTTCCCGGAGTCGATTCCGATCGGGCTTCGCAAAATCCTGGCCAAGGCCTTGGCCTACTCGGTCAAAGACCGCTACGACAACGCCGGCGACATGCAGATCGACCTGACCCGGTACCTCTATTCGACCTATATCGATTTCACGCCCCGCAAGCTGTCGACCTTGATGCGCAAGCTCTTCGCCCAGGAGATCCAGACCAAGTCGGGCGAAATCAAGGGCGACGACGTCGCCATCGACTCCAAAACCCGCTCGGTGATGATCGACGCGGTGGCCCAGCAAAACCTCGTCCACCGGGACAACGACGAGGTCACCGGCGGCTTCCCCGAGAAGCAGCCGACTCAGACCTTCATCGAGTCCTTCATCTCCGGCCAGGACGAAGGCACCGGAACGGCGATCGGGGTGCCCGAGATCACTCGGACCAACCAGGGCTTGGAGCCCCAAACTCCGACGCCCAAGCCCGAGCCGAAGCCGGCTCCGGTGGCCCCGCCCAAGCCGGCGGCGGCCAAGCCAGCCCCCAGCCCAGCCGTTCCCGCCGCCCCCAAGACCAAGGGCAGCAAGAAATGGCTGGCCTACCCCGCCGCGGCCGTCCTCCTCCTGGCCACGGCCCTCGGCACCTACTTCGGCACCGATTGGTTCAAGCCCAAGCCGCCGCCGGTGGTGGTCACCGGCGTCCTCCAGGTCAGCTCCACGCCGGCCGGCGCCCAGGTTTTCCTCAATGACAAGGACAGCGGTCAAGTCACGCCGGCGACCCTCAAGGACCTCAAGGTCGGCGAGCCTCAAAAGGTCACCCTGAAGAAAGCCAAGTTCAAGGATTGGACCCAGACCTTGAGCCTGGCCGACCCCAATCCGGTCACGCTGAACCCAACCCTGGAGGTCATTCCGGTCGGCATGATCAAGGTCGTGACCACCCCGCCCGGCGCCAAGATTTTCATCGACGGCAAGGACAGCGGAAAGGTGAGCCCGGCCAGCTTCGAGGAGCTGCCGCTTTCCCAGACCGTCTCCTTGCGGCTCGAGCTGGACAAGCACCGGCCGGTCGAGGAGCGGGTGACGGTCTATTCCATCGAGCCGATGGAAATTAACAAGAAGCTCGAGGAGATCATCATGGCGCCGATCCGGGTCGCCTCGACTCCTCCGGGCGCCAAGATCTTCCTCGACAGCAACGATACCGGCCTGGTCACCCCGGCCACCCTGCCGGAGCAGGAGATCGGCAAGCGCTATACCGTGCGCTTGGCCCGCCAGGGTTACCAAGACCTGGTTCGATCGGTCGATTTGAGCGACAAGCAAGGCGCCTCGGTCCAGGAGCGCCTGGTCAAAGTCGACGAGAAGACGCCCGAGCAGATCGCCCAGGAAAAGGCCCGCCAAGAAGCCGAGCGCCAAAAGCAGCTCGAAGCCCAGCGCCTCAAGGAGCAGCAGCTTGCCCAGGAGAAGCTGAACCAGGCCAAGGACCCGAAGGAGATCGAGCGGCTGAAGCAACAGGAGGCCGAACGCCAAAAGCAGCTCCAGGCTCAGCGCGAAAAAGAGCAGCGCGAGAAGGAGCAAAGGGAGAAAGAGCAGCAGAAGGAGACGACTCCGCCCGAGGCCGCCGGCGAAACTTTCGTCGCCCTTTCGAGCAACCCCAAGGGGGCCGACGTCTTCATCAACGGCGTCCGCAAGGGCAGCTCACCGGGACGCTGGAAAGTCGCGGCCGGCACTCCGCTGGAAATCACCATCAGCAAGAGCGGCCTTTCCACCGTCACCCGGGTCGTCACCCTTCGGCCGGGCGAGACCCGCAATCTCGGAACGATCAGCCTCGGCGGTGGAACCACCGAGGGCAAGCCCGGCGAAGGCGCCGGCATCGTCATGGTCGACTCCAACCCGCCCGGAGCCATGGTTTTACTCAACGGCCAACCCCAAAAGTCGACCCCGCTCCGCATCAAGGGCTTAAGGCCGGCAACGACCCATACGATCACCGTCAAGAAGGATGGCTACCAGACTTGGTCGACGAGCTTCACCGTCACCGAAGGAACCAAGTCCTTCATGGCCAATCTCAAAAAGCTATAAGGTTTTCTCATGTCGAATTCGGAATCAGAGCCGCAAACTCAATTGTTGGAGATGGAAGAAACCCGCGACGTCGTTTCCCTGCGGAAATGTCAGCTGAAGGTCATCTCGGGGCCCGATGAGAAGAAAAAATTCGATCTCAACCGCAAAGTCACCCGGATCGGCAAAAAGGAAGACAACGACATCGCCCTGCTCGACAACACCGTGAGCCGCCATCACATCGAGATCGAGATGACCGCCGACTCCTACCTGCTGAAGGACACCAACAGCACCAACGGCACCTTCATCAACGGCCTCAAGGTCAAGGAAGCCTATTTGAGCCCCGGCGACGTGATCAAGATCGGCAACAGCGAGATCGAGTTCGTCGCTTTCGACGAAAAGGTCCGGATCGAGCCCTCGCCCCTCCAGGTCTTCGGCGAGCTGGTCGGCAAGAGCAAGAAGATGCGCCAGATCTTCGCCCTATTGGAGAAGGTCGCGCCCAGTCTGGCCACCGTCATCATCGAGGGCGAAACCGGCACCGGCAAGGAGCTGGTCGCCAAGGCCATCCACAGCGCCAGCCAGCGCAAGGACAAGCCTTTCATCGTCTTCGACTGCTCGGCGGTGGCGCCGACCCTGATCGAGTCCGAGCTCTTCGGCCACGAGAAAGGCGCCTTCACCGGCGCGATCAAGCAGCGCAAGGGCGCCTTCGAGGCGGCCTACGGCGGGACCGTCTTCCTCGACGAAATCGGCGAGCTGACCCTCGACCTCCAACCCAAGCTGTTGCGGGCCCTGGAGCAGCGTGAGGTCAAGCGGGTCGGCAGCAACGAGAAGGTCGATCTCGACGTCCGGGTGGTTTGCGCCACCAACCGCGACCTGCGCAAAGAGGTCGACGAGGGCCGCTTCCGCGAGGACCTCTATTACCGCCTCTCGGTCGTCAAGGTTCACTTGCCGGCGCTCCGCGAGCGGGCCGAGGATATCCCGCTCATCATCAAGAAATTCCTGGAGCTCGGCCGTTTCAACCGTTTGCCCGACGGCAAGCTCAAGGTCATCCGGGTCGAGGACGACGCCTTGAAGCTGCTCCAGCGCTATCAATGGCCGGGCAACGTCCGCGAGCTGGCCAACGT
>DATEDP010000010.1 GCA_035281585.1 bacterium | reverse complement strand
GCCATGCAGTTCCATTACGTCGACGGCGCCATTCCGCGCGATGACGTGATGAGCCTGCGCGGCAAGCGGGTAGCGCCGGTGGGAATCGCCCGGCTCCCGACCTACCTGCAAGACGTCCAGGGCAAGGTCGATCCTTTCGCCTTCCTCTTTCACGACGGCTTTTTCCACGCGCCCCAGGATTCGGCCAAACGCGGCATCTTCCCCGAGGCCACCCACCGGCTCTACCGCTTGCTCCAACGGCATCCGGTGGATCCCAGTGAAAACACTCTTTCGCATCTTTCCGAGCTGATCGAATGGACCAACGAGGACGGCAGTCCCAACCACTTCGGGCGGGTGCTGCCGGCGCTCACCCGTGACATCTTGGCCGAGGCCCGGAAAGAACCCGATGTTGCCCTCCGCAACCGGGATTTGAACGAGATTCACCGGCTGACCCAAGCTTTGGAGGGAATCGCGGCCCGTCTCCCCGAAGCCGGCCCCCAAGCCGAGGCCCAAGCCGAATTCGCCGCCCAAGTCGCGGAGCTGCGGCGGGCTTTGGACATCGACTCGCTGCCGCGGAACATCGAATATCCACCCGAGCTCGAAGCCGCTTGGCAGAGAGTGGAAGCCGCCTGGGCCGAGCCGGCCTATTTCAACGGCAGCCGCGAGGAGTTGGCCGCCCGCCGGCCCCATCCCGACGACGTCGACGCGATCTGGCTTCATCAGGCCATGGACTACGTTCGCCGGCGCGGCGCCGAGCCCGAGGTCTTCGACATCGGCGAGCTGCGCTATCAGCGGAACGCCGAGGGTCAGCCGCTTTTCGACTCCGATTTCTTCGATCAGGTGATGGCGGTCTTGGGCGAGCGGGGCCGGGAAGGCTCCTTGGCTCGCCGGGTGGTTCGGGCCCGTTTTAACGATCGGCTGATCTCGGATGCCGACATGAAAGCGCCCCATTTGCGCTATTTGGACCTTTCGCCCATGATCGGGGACGTGACGGCCTTCACGGACGGAAGACTGAGTCTTTCCGAGTCTCGGTCCGACAGCGCTTTGGCCCGAGTGGACTATCCCTCCTTGAGCCTGACCGAGGCGGTTCTCCGGGCCGCTGCCGGAGACCGGGCCTCCCAATTCCATCCCGTTCCGGGAACCATTTCCCGCGACCGCACCATCTCTTACCGCTCCAAACGGGTTTCACCGGTCGGCATGGCCCGCGGTCTGATCCACATCGAGCATCTTGGCCACGAAGTGCATCCGCTTTGCTTTACCGGCCACGACGCCATGTTTCACGCGGTCCGGGATTCGGAGCACTCCGATCCCTTTCCTGAAGTGGGAGGCTGGTATTATCGAGCCTTGGAACGTCGCTTGCCGCCAGGCCGCTTGCGCGAAGTCATGCTGGACAATCTGGCCGATTCCAACTTCGGCGGAGTCGGTGGGGCATTAAATGAATTCCTCGATGCCGCGCTCGATCCCCTGCGAATGGCGATCCTTGACAGCCAAAAGGATCGGAGCTTCGAGGAGAGGCGGGCCGCGATGGAAGAAACGAGTGCGGTCCTTGGGGGGCTAAGGACGATTTTAGCCGAGGATGCCCCGGGTCAACCCTTTCTCGCACCCCGAGTGCGGATTTTTTCGGATCACCTTGACCGATATTCCCGGCAGCTCGAGCGGGTTCGGCGAGTCGCCGAGGAGTATCGCGCCGCCGGCGTCGAGGTCTCGCCGCCTCTCTACGACATGGCAACGCTGGACGCGATCGAGCGGATCGAGAGCCGTTTTCGGGAGCCCGGTTATCTTGAGGGCAGCCGCGAGGAGCTGAAGCGGAAGAGGGTGGACCTCGCCGACGCCGACAAGCTTTGGGCCGTCCAGGCCCGCGATTTCATCCGGCTGATTCCCCAAGCCGCCGATCCGACCTTGTCCGATGTGACTTATCTGCTGCGCCCGCCGGCCGGCCGTCACGATTACAATGTGCAGGACGTCGCGCTGCTGGAAGGCGCCATCGCCCGCTTGGAGCGGAAGGGGGCGATTTACGACGAGGCTCGGGGAGTCACCTTGATCAATCTGCCGGCAAGTTTCATGGTCACCGACCTCGAATACACCCACCCCGAACGAAAATTCCTGCGCTTCGATACCTTCCTCAACGACCTGGAAGCCCACCTCAACTACCG
>DATEDP010000009.1 GCA_035281585.1 bacterium | reverse complement strand
CTCATCCGGCAGGGCAGCGTCGTGGTCTGGACCATGCTGACGCCGCGCATGCAAAAATCCTTTTTCAACATGCTTGAAACCCCCTGAATCCGAAAAAGGGTTAAAAAGGCAGGGCCCGTCGCGAGAGCGGCGGGCCTTTTTTGCCGGGGATTATTTGGAATCTTTCTTGAACAGCTCCAGCAGGTGGTCCTTGAAAACCGGATCGAGCGGCGGCGGCGAAGCCTCCGGTCCGGCGGCCCGGGTCTTGCGGTAGGCTTCCATGAATCGGACGCAAGGCGGGCAGAGCTTGAGGTGGCGAAGCAGGGCCTTCTCGATTTTGGGATCGAGCCGGCCTTCGAGGAAGTCGTAGGCCAAAGCCTCGACCTCCTCGCAGGTCGGCAGGCCCAGGCTGCGGTCGATGAATCGGCTGATCTTGCTCCTAATCGACATAGCGCTCCTCGAGCTTTTTTCGCAGAAACATCCGGGCCCGGTGGACCCGCACCTTCATCACCGACTTGTCGAGGCCCAAGATCGAGCAGACCTCGTTTTCCGAGAGCTCCTCGACGTCTTTCAGCAGGTAGGCGGCGCGGTAATCCTCGGGCAACTGCTGAATGCATTGCTTGAGATATTCGCGGGCCTCGCTCTCCTGCAAGCGGGCTTCGGGCAGCTTCGACCAGTCGCGGTTCGGGTCGATGTAAACGCCGTCCTCGTACTTCGGCAGGATCTCTTCCCAGGAGACGGTCGCCGCTTGGCGCTTGGAGCGCAGGCGCATCAAGGCCTCGTTGACCGTGACCCGATAGATCCAGGTCGAGAATTTGGCCTCGCCGCGAAAGCTCTCGATCTTCTCCAAGACTTTTTTCACCACCTCTTGCAGCACGTCCTGGGCCTCTTCGCCTTGGCGCAGGAAGCGGAAGGCCAGCCGGTAGAGCTTGTCCGAATAGACGTTCAAGAACTCCCGGAAAGCCCATTCCTCGCGTCGGGCCAAGGCTTCGACGAAACCGGCCTCATCGTCGGATGCGCCGGCTCGGGAAAAGTTACCGGCCCCCGCTGAAAAATTTCCAAGCGTCTCTTCCATGGCTCGAAATCAATTTATCCCGGAAATTATTTGGCCTCCACCGTTACTTTTGCCTCCCCGCCTCATCGTACCCGCCAAGAAAGCGAACGAGGCACCCCATGAAAAGCAAGCTGCTCCTCCTGATATCCTTCCTCCTGGTCCTGAGCTTTTGGAATTGGATCGCGCTGGGTTTCCAGGCCCTGGCCTACCCCCGGAGCGAATCCGGCGCCGCCTCCAACGTCGTGGCCCAGGGGCCCTACGCCTACGCCAGCCTGGGCGGCGAGGGTCTGGCCATCGTCGAGCTCGCCAGCGGCCGGAAGGTGGAAACGCTGGCTCCGCCCCGGGGCAGCGGGAGCGTCGACGACCTCGCCGTCGCCGATGGCTGGCTCTTCGTCCTCGACGCCGAGATTCCGGGGCATCTCTCGGTCTACTCGCTGGCCGATCCGGCGCAACCCCGCTTGGTGGAGCAGCCCCGGGAGATCGACGTCGGCCCCTTCTCCGGCGTCTCGGCGGCGGCGGGCAAGGTGATCGTCTCGGGCGGGACTTCGCGCCTTTCCTTGCTCCGCTACGATGCCCAAGGCCGGCTTGGATCCGAAATCGTCTTCGCCGACTTGGGCCGCGGCCAGCCTGACATCCTGCTGCGGCCCGACGGCAAGGGCGCCGTCGTCTCTTCCCATTTCGTCGGCCCCCGTTTCGGCCTGACCACGCTGAAGCTCGACTCCATGCCCCTCGGTCTCCAGGTCCAAGCCAAGCTCGAGCTCGAGGGCGCCGGCTTCAGCGCCGGCGGGGCGACGCCGGCCAATTTCCCCATCGAGGGTGCTTGGGCCGGCGAGACCCTGCTCTTGGCCTACGGCCGAGGCCTCGGGATCTTCGAGGTGGATTCGCAGGGAGCGCTCCGGCTGCGCCGCAGGCTCGAGCTGGGCTTGGCGGCGGTGAACGTCGACGCCCAAGGCCGTTTTGCCGCGGTGGTTGGCGCTTCGCCCGAGCCGAGCCTGCTGATCCTCGACCTCGGCTCGCCCCAAGATCCCAAGGTCCTGCGCCGCATCGCGCTGCCGCGCGAGACCCGCGCCACCGGCGTCGCCCTGGCCGGCGACAAGGTGGTGGTGGCCGCCCAGAACCAAGGCGTTTTGACTTTCAACACCCATCCATAAAGGAGATGACCATGTTTCCCATTCCAAACCGCATCGCTTCAGCCTTGATCGCCTTCACCGGCTTCGCGCTCAGCGCCTGCCAGCAGGCGATCCCCTCGCAAGCCTTGGCCAAGACGCCGGAAGAGGTGGTCTATAAAGTCAGCTTCACCAGCCAATGGACCGCCCAGAACTTCCCGCTGGAATACCCGCCGGCGGCGATCGTCGGCGGCCCCCATTTCTCGGGCCTCATCGGCGCCAGCCACGGCCAGGGTTTCCAGCTCTATCAGGAGGGGAAGCTGCCCAGTCCCGGCCTCGAGCGGCTCTCGGAGGAGGGCAAGCACGACCCGTTGAACCAGGAGATCCAAGGCGCCATCGCCAAGGGCGAGGCCGGCTTCCTCTTCGAGAGCGGACCGCTCCGCGATTTCAGCCAGAACGTCGAGACGACGCTTCAGGCGAACGACCAAAACCCGATGGTTTCGGTGGTGGCCATGATCGCGCCCAGCCCCGATTGGTTCGCCGGCGCCCGGGACATCCCGCTGAAAGAGCAGGGTCAGTGGGTCCAGAGCCGCCAAGTCACTCTTTATGCCTACGATTCGGGCGGCGACGAGGGCCAGACCTACAAGGCGCCGGACATGGATAACCAACCCAAGAAGCCGACTCATTTGGCCAAGGATAACCCCCATTTCCTCAAGGATGGGAAGCTGGTGCCGGTCGCCACCCTGACCTTCACCCGCCAATAAACATAGAAGCCCCAGCCCCCGCCTATGAAGGCGGGGGCTTGTTTTAGGGGACATCCAAACCCAATTAGCTTTCGTAGGTAAAAATCGATGACCTTCTTCGGTTTATCCCTGTTAATCTTGCTCAGCGCTTGCGCCGTGTCCCAGCCCGGCCAGCCCATCCAAAAAGGAGTCTTTGTGAAACCTTCCGACCAAGACTTAAAGAAGAAGCTCACCCCTTTGCAGTATCAGGTCACCCAGCACGAAGGCACCGAGCGGCCCTTCCAGAACGAGTATTGGGACAACCATCGCGAGGGGATCTATGTGGACGTCGTCTCGGGTGAGGTCCTGTTCAGCTCCACCGACAAGTTCGACTCCGGCACCGGCTGGCCCAGCTTCACCAAGCCGGTGAAGACGGAGCAAGTCGTCGAGAAGACCGACTACAAGATGCTGATGCCCCGGACCGAGGTCCGCAGCAAGGAAGGCGATTCCCACCTGGGCCACGTCTTCCCCGACGGCCCCGGACCGGGCGGGATGCGATACTGCATCAACTCGGCGTCGCTGAGGTTCATCCCCAAGGAAGACCTCGAGAAAGAGGGCTATGGCGAGTACCTGAAGCTGTTTTCCAAATAAACGGCGTAGGGATTTGTATTACAGTTTTCGGTATTTTTTTGGACATATTTTAACCAGAACGGCGCTCCGCCTCCCGTTCGCATAAGAATCTTCTCCCGCAAAGCCTTGTGGGACGGGGTTTTCCGGCCAGCTACCGCTGCCCGCATTGACAGCGAGAGAATCCCCTCCTTACCCTCGTTGCAAAGAAACAAGAGTTTGGGGGTTTAAGGGGGTTAGGCGAGTGAAGCTGGTCGATGGCCATGCGGCCCGTACCTTTGTTCCGTCCAATCTAACGCAGGTGATCGCGGTCCACATCATGACCTTGGGGGTGGCGCCCTTCTTGTTCACGTGGGATGCCTTTTTCTTCGCGGTCGCCTTCATGTTCATCTTCGGCTACTCGATGGGACTCTTCCATCATATGGGGCTCACCCATCGAAGCTACCGGGCGGTGCTCTGGCTGGAGCACCTCGGAGCCTTGATGGGAACGCTGACTTGGCGGGGGCCTTTCGCCGGCCCGGTCCGCTACGTGGCGATGCATCGGGTCCACCACCGTTACTCCGACACCGAGCTCGATCCCCATTCGCCGATCCACGGCTATTTCCACGCCCTGCTGGGCTGGTACTGGCGCATGCCCTACGGCTTCACCCGCTACGAGCTCTACCGCCATCTGGCGCCCGACCTGGCCCGCGATCCTTTTCACGTTTTCTTGGATCGTCACGTTCACCTGGTTCAGCTGTTTTGGGGGCTGCTTTGCTTCGCCGGCGGGGCCCTGATTCCCTTTGCCCAAGGCGGCCCGGTCGATTGGCTGAACGGCCTGCGCTACCTGGTCTACGGCGTCTTCGTCCGGGCTTTCTTGACCATCTATTTGGTCAACGCGGTCGACTTGATCAATCACACCATCGGCTACCGCAATTATTCGACCAAGGATTTCTCGACCAATAGCTTTTTGATGGCTTTCATTCACGGCGGCGGGGCGGTCTCCTGGCACAACAACCACCACGCCCACATGGGCTACATGTCGGTGCGAAAACGCTGGTGGGAATTCGACCTCCACCGGAAATTGCTCCAAGGCCTGGGACTTTTCGGCTGGGTCACCGACATCAAGGTCTATGATGAGATTAGTGGGCGCAAGACGGGCGAGAGCTCGGAGCCGCTCGACGAAGAGATCGAGCTTTACAGCGCCTAGTTCTCGACAAACTCTCTACAAGCAGGAACGCGTTACTAATTCACATTTTGCGAACTTTAACGCGGCGACGATCAAGAAAAATCCAACAAATTCCTATAATATATCTTGGCATCGTTTGTGCTTTAAGGATTCATCGTGGACATTTCTGTCTATTGAGAAGGGGGAATTGAATGTTGCCTTATATCATTGGAGCCGGAGCTATTTTAGGTTTGGCGGTCGCTGGATGTAGTTCCGAAGAGGAAACGCCGGAGCAATTGGAGCAGAAGATCATCGGCAAGGACTTGATCGAGTCGACCGAGCGTCGAGTTCGAGCGATGGAGAACGCCGAAAACCAATCGAAAGTCCAAGTCGGATTTGAATGCGACAAATCCTTGTACTTTCAGTCCTACCTCAATTTGAAGTGCGACGAACAACATCAGAATTTCTTCAATTGGACCCACCGAAATTACGCGAAGAGATTCGACGTTTCTTGCTACAGCTATTCCGGCCAACGTTGGTGGAATGATTATGGTGGCGAGTCGGATACCGCCCGGTGCGAAATCAGCAAAAGAAAGTGAAGGGATCGGAGTAAATTCCCATGAGCCAATTCAAGCTCGGCAAAGTTCATTCCTTTTCCTTCGAGGAAGGAGCCTTATGGCCCCGCCGCTGATTTCGAACACTCTTGAGTTAGTCGTCATCCAAAATCGCGATGGGAATCCCGAGACCATCGAGGCCGGCGAATCTATCGCCGTCGTCAGTCGCAATGGGCACCTCCCGGCCGAGCAGGTCGCTCCGGCCCTCGCCGCCTTGGGCATTCAAAAGATTCCGGTGGGGACGCGGATCCGGGAGTTGAACGAATACGTCGAGAAGATCCAGCAGGTCTTCCGTCGAAACACCGACGGTATCCATCTCATCGTCGGCCTCGATATCGCCCAGTCGCATGCGAAAGCCGCCGGCATTGAGGTGAATCCGAAGGACCTTGCCATCGTGCGGAAGAATTTCGCCGAGGTCAGCCAGGCGACGCTGGCGCGAGGGATCAAGCATTTGGCGAACGGCGACTTGTGGGCGGCGCACAACAGCATTGAGTTGGCGCTTTACTACGCCCAAAAGGGGGAATTTTCCTCCGAGAAGCTGGATCTGGCGCTCAACTGCGTGAAGGAATTGAAGTCCGCCAAGGCCGCCAACCGGCAAGGCGATTTGCAGGCGAGAAACCGCCATCTGGAGCGGGCCCGTCTCATCGCCAAAGAGCTGTCGATCTCCCTGGAAAAGACCGAGGAGAGCATGTTCTTCGGTGACGGCAACTTCGGGCTGTTGATGTACTTGCAGCAGAATCCCAAATTCAATCCCACGCCGCCCGAGTCCGCCAGCAAGCTTTCGCTCATCGATCTTCATTGGGAATATAAATGGTAGGAGTAATTTTTATGTCTAATAAAGTTCCTTTAAAGGCCATCGATCTTTTGCCTTTCGTGCGCTTCGCGAGAGTACTGGAAGATGGGCTCGTTTCGGAGGATGGGAAATATCAAGACACTAAGGTTTATTGTCCGCCCCCGGTTCAAGAGGACCCCCGAAAGCAGTTTCGCGCGATCGTCTCCAGCTCTCCCTTTCGGCTCTCGACGTGGAAGGAGCACTTCTACGCGACTCCCGAGCAAAAGGTGGTGAACCGCGAAGTCACGAATCGAGCTTATGATGAAGCCAATGTTTACCGGACGGATTCTTGGGATCTTGTTCCGGGTCATTTGGCTTTCAAGGTCTTGCGGGCTGGCCTTCGTTTCGTAGCCCCCGAGACCATGGAGGCCAGCGTGGCCACCGATAACCCCGACATCGAGCACCAAGTTCTTCAAGAAAAATGCAAACGAAGCCAGTGACACCACCACCCAAATCCCCGCAAGGCAAGTACACCATCGGAAAAATTGTCGTTCACGACGTCAATCAGAACGACCGCTACGATTCGAAGACCGATAAAATCTTCGACGAGAACGGCGTAGAGATTCTGGAATATTCGCCACAAGTCTCGGCGATTATGTTGAGAATTGGTCTCGACAAGGTCGTTCGCGGCCTCCACCATCTGCCCCTTTCGATGACCGAGGCGATTTACAACCGGGTGAATAGATTGGGGAAGCTGTATGAGACTTACGAGGCCTTCAAAACTCACCCCTTGCTTCGCCGACCCATGAACGCTTTGCAAGAGAAGGCTTTACTTCAAATCGGCGACATCTGGGAATATTCTCGCCTTCAAGTCGGCTTGCGGGCCTATTGCGCCCGCGGCTCCATCAAAGCTTGGGTTTGAAGTGGAGCCGTGGATTTTGGCCCCGAGCTGCGCGAAGCGGCGGAAAAAGCGCTGCCCGATGCCACCGCCGCCTTTTTCTTTGCGGCTCAGGAAAAGGCCGAGGCCATCAAGCAAGGCCCTTTTGGCGTCGACGCCGGCTTCAGGGACGAGGAATTCCTCGAGCTTTACGACCACGCGATCCAGGTTGAGTTCGACCGTTATCTTCATACCGCTGCCTCGAAAGCCATCGAGGGCGACGTCGAAGGCACCAAGGAAGCCCTCTACCAAGCCCACGACTTCTCCATCGAATATGGCTGGGCCTACGACGAGACCATCGCCGATCGCCTCCTGGAAAGCGCCGAACAGAATCGGAAGACGGAGTAAATTTCCGCTCATCGATCTTAATTGGGAATTAAGCGGCAGAAGAAATCTCCCTTTGACCGAGGCCCGCTGAAGCCTTACCGTATTTCCCAAGAAGAGTCGTGGGACCATGCGGGGAGGTCCTATGCGGAAGGCCATTTTTCCGGTTCTTCTCGGTTTTGCGCTATTCAGCCACTGCGTCTCCCCGCCCTCCAAGCCTCATCCCACCACCAACTACCAAGCGGTCAACGCGGTGCTGAGCAGCAAAAGCGTCTTCGCCGAGGGCAGCCTCTACGCCTGCATCCTCAACCTCTATTACCAAGGCATCCCGCTGAAGCAGGCCGGAGAAGAGTGCGCCCTAAAAATGCTGGATGCGGACCAAAAAGACCTTTTCGTCGAAGACGACAAGGTCGTCATCGACACGCCCACCGGCAAGGTCGGGCCGGGCGCCAAGGAATATTACGATCCTTACCAGGTGCAGGCGGCTTGCGGCCAAGGCGATCCCCGAATCGGCCAGAGCAGCTCCGGCGTCGGCAAGTGGCCGGGCAAGGGCGAATACACTTGGGGCGGGGATCCCCAGCATTTTCACGGCTACGCCAAGGAAGACTCCTTCAAGATGAAGGAGCAAGCGGTCAAGGACGCGGAGCAGGCCAAGAAGGAATTCTGGGACGCCCACGACAAGGCCGAGGAGGCCAAGAAACAGCTCGAGGAAGCGAAGAAGCAGCAAGATGAAGCCAAGAAAAAAGGCGACGAGGAGGCTAAAAAGAAAGCGGATGAGGAAGTCAAAAAAGCCCAGGAGAAGTACGACGAGGCCTACAAGAAAGCCCAAGAGAAAGCCGCCGATTCGATCGAAAAAGGCAAGAAAGCCGAGGAGGATCCCAACAAAAAGCAGAAAGGTTCCAGCCGAACCGTCGAAGGGGAGACGGCTTGCGAACAGGCGCTGCAGGCTGCCCGGGAATTGTTATGGGAGTGCCACCGCACCGGATGGCGAGCTTTCGAATGCCAGCAGCTTCAAGCCAAGATGAACCATTGCCCCGATCCGGGCCTGATCTTGGTCGATCCCGAGCAAGGCTATGCTTGCGGGGAAAAGATCGACAAAGAGGCCTTGAAAAATGCCTGGGTGGCCCGCTGCGAGCAGCTCAAGCGCTACAACCCCGAGGGACCCAACCCTTGCCAGCCGCCGACCATCGACAACCCCGGCCGTTACCTGAAGGGGAAGGGGATTCCCAACGCCTGCGAGCCCGACCCTCAATCCTATGTCGATCCGCACGACGACTCTTGCATCACCGAAGTCGAGATCAAGCCTTACGGCGAGCCCGACCTCCAGAAAATCCTCGTCTACGGCTTGAACAAATTCGGCGGGCCGGTGGTGGTGATTCCGCCCAAGGACCCGGATCCCCCGCCGATCCCCGGTCCCGAACCACAACCCGGCCCCAAGTAAATCTTAACCCCCCTTTGAAAAAGGGGGGCAGGGGGGATTTGACAGCCGTAGCAGGAATCGGAAGACAGAACTAAGTGAAGCTAAGTGAAGACGGAGTAAATTTCCCAGGTCGCCTTCCCGCCCTAGGCAATTCCCCAAATTCCCATAAAGATCCGCTACTTCCCACAAATCATTGGACAAGCCTGGCCTTTGAAAATAAGACAATTTAGCCCCATCGCGAGAGTGGTGGAATGGCAGACACGCTAGGCTTAGAACCTAGTGGCCGTAAGGTCGTGGGGGTTCAAGTCCCCCCTCTCGCACTTGTTTAAGTCTGCAGGAAGTAAGAGGAATTCGTGAAAGTTCAGATCG
>DATEDP010000008.1 GCA_035281585.1 bacterium | reverse complement strand
GGCCGCCGGCAAGACCGGGACGACCAACGGCGAGACCGATGCCTGGTTCATCGGCTTCACGCCCGACATGGTGACCGGCGTTTGGGTCGGCTTCGACGAAAAGATCAAGAGCCTCGGCCGGGGCGCGACCGGCGGCACCGTCGCGGCGCCGATCTGGCTGGGCTACATGACCAAGGCCACCGAGAAATACGCGACCAAGGATTTCACCATTCCCAAATGGATCGACCTCTCGGTCTACGACACCCCGCTGCAAGTCGTGCAAGGCGGCGGCGACGCCGAAATGGGCGACGTCGGCGTCGGCACCGGCGTGGCCGCGACCAGCACCGATGGCGGCGGCGGTGGCGGCGGAGCCGAATTCTTCACGAAGGATTTGGACTAGCTGTCATCCTGAGGAGCGAAGCGACGAAGGATCTGCGACTGCCCAAGGTGGACCCTCTCAATTGGGCAGTCGTAGATCCTTCGCTTCGCCCAGGATGACGGGCTTCCGTCCGTCACTTCTCCGTGATCGTCACTTTCTTGATCTTGTCACCCTTGCGAATCTGGCCGACGACCTCCATGCCCTCGATCGTTTGACCGAAGACGGTGTAGCCGCCGTCGAGGAAGGGGGTCGCCTCGAGGGTGATGTAGAATTGAGAGCCGCTGGAGCGGCGCTGGGGGTTGACTTCGTCGCCGGTGCGGGCCCAGGCCAAAGCGCCCTTGAGATGGGGCTGGCCGATCTCGGCCGGAACCGTGTAACCCGGTCCGCCGGTGCCGTTGCCGGCCGGATCCCCGCCTTGAATGACGAAGCCGGGCTCAACCCGGTGGAAGGTCAGGCCTTCGTAAAAGCCGCCCTTGGCGAGCTGAACGAAATTGGTAACCGAGAGCGGGGCTTCCTTCGCGTAGAGCTTAACCTTGATGTTGCCCTTGTCGGTTTCGATGACGGCCTCGTAAGTCTTGGCCGGGTCGACGGTGCTTTTGCTGGGTTCTTTAGGAGTCATTTTAGTAACCTGAGGGCCGGCCAGTCCGGTCTGTGACACACAGGCCAAGAGCAGCGCCGTCAGGGTCGCGACAGTCATGTTTTGGATACGCCGGGATACAAGCATGGAATACCTCCAAGGTGCCATCATTTTTCGGTAAGGACGTTCAGTGTTTCCCGAACCCCGCCGGCCAAGCCTTCGAGGTCGTACCCGCCTTCTAAGGTATAAACCGATTTTCCGCCGCAAAAATCGGCGGCGACCTCTTCCAACGCCGCCGTCATCGCCCGAAATCCGGCGTCGCTCACCCGCATCCCGCCCAGCGGGTCGCGGAGGTGGGCGTCGTAGCCGGCGCTGATCAAGAGGAATTGGGGCTTGTATTCGCGCAGCGCCGGGATCAGCCCCTCTTCGAAGACCCGCCGGTACTCGGCGTCGCCGGCGCCGGCCGCCATCGGGAAGTTGAGGTTGTAGCCCTTGCCGGCTCCGCTGCCGGTTTCGGAAGCGGCGCCGGTTCCCGGATAAAACGGATAACGATGGGTCGAGGCGTAAAAAACATCGGGCCGGTCGTAGAACATGTGCTGGGTGGCATTGCCGTGATGGACGTCGAAGTCCACGATCGCGACCCGTTTCAAGCCGCGATTTTTCACCAAATGCTCGGCGGCCACCCCGACATTGTTGAAGAGGCAGAAGCCCATCGCGTATTCGCGCTCGGCGTGATGACCGGGCGGACGGACCCAGGCGAAGGCCGAATCGACCTCGCCGTCCAGCACTCGATCGGTGGCTTCCAGCACCCCGCCCGCCGCCAGCAAGGCCGCTTCGTAAGAGCGGTCGCTGGCGAAGGTGTCGCCGTCGAGATGGGTGCCGCCGGCGCCCGCGGTCCGGGCGACTTCCTCGAGATGCTGGCGGTCATGGACCAGCAAGATCTCCTCGGGGCTGGCTTGGCGCGGGGCGATCTCGGTCCACTTTTTCTCCAAGGCGCCTTGCTTCAGCAAAGGCTCCAGAGCCCGCAATCGGTCGGGCCGCTCCGGATGCATCGGTCCGGTCAAATGCTGGAGAAAAAGTGGATCGTGGACGATACCAATCTTAGTCATGCTTTCTCACTTCGCAAAATAGCCCATCTTCGCCGAATCGAAAAGCCCTTCCCTTTCCCTGGCCGGGTTGCTAACCATTCCCAATATGTTCGGTCTCGGCGGCGGAGAATTGATCATCGTCCTCCTCTTGGCCCTGGTCTTCCTGGGACCCAAGGAAATCCCGCGTGTCGCCACCCAATTGGGCCGCCTCTACCGCCAGTTGAAGGGCGCCGCCGAGGATCTCAAAACCACGGTCGAGCGCGAGGTCCGCGAGGAAGAATCCTCTAAGCCCGGCTCCAACGTCTCCAAGCCATGAACGAAAAGTCGATGACATTCCTGGAGCACCTCGAGGAGCTACGCTGGGCCTTCATCAAGTCCCTCATCGCCGTCATCCTGAGCTCGGCGGTCTGTCTGGGATTTTCCGGCAAAATCTTTCGCTGGCTCCAGGGTCCGCTCCAACAAGTGCTGCCCGAAGGTTCCCACTTCATCGCGACCACTCCCTTCGAATCCTACGCCGTTTATTTCAAGGTGGCGCTGGTCTTCGGCTTGCTGGCGGCTTCGCCCTTCATCTTCTATTTCTTTTGGGCCTTCATGAAGCCCGGCCTCAAGAAGGAAGAGCGCCGGGGAGTGATCCCGGTGGCCCTGGTTTGCAGCCTGCTCTTCGCCGGCGGCGCCCTTTTCGGCTACTTCGTCGTCTTCCCGACCGGCTTCCGCTTCGTCGTCGGCATCCTCGACGGCACCGGCATCGTGCTTTATCCGAAGATGAGCGATTACCTTTCCTTCGCCCTCCGCTTGTTGATCGCCTTCGGGGTCATCTTCGAGCTGCCGTTGTTTTTGCTGGTGCTGGGGAAATTCGGCTTGGTCAACGCCGCCCAGCTGGCCAAGGCCCGGAAATACGTGTTGGTCGGAATCTTCCTGGTCGCCGGCCTGCTGACGCCGGGCCCCGACGTGCTTTCCCAAATCCTCATGGCCCTGCCCTTGCTCCTGCTCTACGAAGTCGGCATCGTCCTGGTGCGGATCTTCGCTCCGGCCGGTCTCCGGGCAACCCCGGCCTCGGTCTGACGATAATCCCCTTATGGGAGCTTTCTCGCCGCGAAAAATCCTTCATCTGATCGGCTACTGGGCCGTCCTGCTCTGGATCGCTTCCTGCGTGGGGGGCCAAGACAAGGTCGAGGCTCCGGTGATCGAGTACAACGGCGTCGGCCTCCACCAATCCAACCCCCAAAACACCGTCGTCAGCGGAGTCATCAAGTCGAAGAACTTCACCGGCGGCGAGATCCTGGTCGAGGCTCGACGTTCGGTGCCCTGCGCCTACGGCCGTTGCCCGGTGGTCGGCGAGGAGCCGCTGGCCCAGCAAAAGCTGAGCTCGCCGGGCCCCTACAGCCTCCAGTTGGGAGTCAGCGCCAAGGATTTGATCATCGTGGCCACCGAGCCCGTCTCGGGCGGCGGCGCCCGCATCGCCCACCAATGGGTCTTGAGCGAGGCCGCCGACGTGGCCGGTGTCGACCTGTCGATGGACCGACCCTATCCCCCGCTTCGATAGCAACCTGAACCGTTAAAAGCCGATAATTCCCGATAGGTAGAGGATTTGGTGTTATTTTTGGGAGTATGGATATGGGCAACCTACGTAAAATTTCATTGATTTCGGCGGTTTTCACCTTGATTGGATTGTCGGCTTGCGGCGGCGGCCAAAGCCAATGGACCGAGGGAGAGTTGATCCAATTCTGGGCCGGCTCCTCCTTGAGCGGCCGCACCTCGGGCAGCCCCCAAGTCAACGATAGCAGCAACATCGTCAGCACCGAAACTCCGGCCAAGCAAGTCATGATCGGCGGCACCATCGCCGGCCAAAGCTCCGGCCCCATCACCGTCGCGGTTTACGATTCCGAGCCCTGCGCCAAGGGTTATTGCCCGATCGAAAGCAAAGGCCCGCTGGCCTCGACCCAGCTTTCGGCTCCCGGATATTTCAGCGTGGTGGTCCCGACCCAGGGCCAAAAGCTGACCCTCATCGCCAAGAGCGGTGCCTTGAGCGCCATGCATTACCTGGGCGAGCTGAGCAGCCGGGTCGACGGCATCGAAATTACTTTGGAATAGAAGTCATCCTGAGCGAAGCGAAGGATCTGCGACCCACCAAGGTACTTTGAAAGGTCGAATACCCTTCGTGTCATCCAACGGAATTCGGAAGAGACGAAGGGGCTCTTGGGCTTTTAGCTACTTGGTCAGTCGCAGATCCTTCGCTTCGCTCAGGATGACTCCGTAATCTGATTCGTCAGCTCATTTTCATCGTCGGCCTGTAGCGGAAAAAATTCCTTCATCTTGTCGCCGCAAGCTTGAATCCCTTCGATCAGGCCCTGCTCGAATTCACCGTGACGGAAGCGCTCCAGCACCCGGTCGCGGATCGAATCCCAAAATTCCTGGCCGACTTTTTCATGAATTCCACGGTCGCCGACCACGGCGAAGCGTTGGCTCTTCAGCTCCATCAGGAACAAGACGCCGTTGCGGTCGCGGGTCCGGGTGATGCCCAGCTTCTCCAAAAGTTGTTGGGCATAGTTCAGCAAGTCGCCTTGGTCGGAGCGCAGCAGATGGATCCGGATCTCACCCGAAGTCTCTTGCTCGGCGGCTTGAATGGCCGCGACGATCCGGGCCTCTTCGGCCTTGCTGAAAAATCGGCTCGGTGATTTGCCATGCATACTCACCAACCTCCGGAAGCCCCGCCGCCGCCAAAGCTGCCGCCTCCGCCGCGAAAACCCCCGCTCGAACCCCAGCTTCCACCGCCGCCACTGTAGCCGCCCCAACCGCCGGAGCTGCCCCAGCTGCCGCCTCGGTAAGAGCCATGGCGGTAAAGGCCGTAGGGCGTGGTCAAGAAGAGCAAAAGGATCGCCAGGATGAAGAGGACGATCAACAAAATAATGATCCAGGCCGGAAATGCGCGGGAGCTGGCGGCTTTGTATTCTCCGGCCGTGGCCTTGAGAATGGCCTCGACCCCGGCCCTCACCCCGCCATCGAAATCGCCGGCCTTGAAACGCGGCAGGATCTCCGTCTGCAAGATCGATTTCGCCACCGCGTCGGGCAAGGCTCCTTCCAGGCCATAGCCCACCTCGATGCGGACCTTGCGGTCGCTCTTGGAGACGATCAGGATGGCGCCATTATCCCGGCCGCTTTGGCCCGGCCGCCAGCGCTCGCTCAGACGAATGCCGAAATCCTCGATCGAGGACCCGCCCAAATCGGGAAAGGTGACCACCAATACTTGATTGGAAGTGTCGCGCTCGAAGGCCGCCAAGCCCTCCTCGAGTTGGGCCCGGGTCGCCGGGCTTAGGATTCCGGCTTGATCGGTGACGTAGTGATCGGGCGGCGGTGGCAGGTCGAGGGCCCGAACCGGGCCGGCCAAAGCCAGGCCGCAGAGCCCGAGAAACAGCAGCCGAATGCTCATGGCCCCTGGCCCGTGGTATCCGGCCCGCCGAAATCGACCTTGGGGGCTTGTTGAGCGCCGGGATCGGCCTTGAAATAGGGCTTGGGTTGGAAGCCGGCGAGCGAGGCCACCAAGGAGCCGGGAAAACGCCGAACCGCGGTGTTGAACTCTTGGGCCGTCTCGTTGAAGCGGCGCCGCTCGACCGCAATGCGGTTTTCGGTGCCCTCGAGCTGGGCTTGGAGCTCGAGGAAATTTTGATTGGCCTTGAGCTCGGGATAACGTTCCACGACCACCAGTAAGCGGGAGAGGGCCGAGGACAGGGCTCCCTGGCTGGCCTGGAACTTCTCGAAGGCCTGAGGATCGTTGACGGCGTTCTTCAGGGCATCGCCCGAGATCTGGGTGGCCTGGGCCCGGGCTTCCACCACTTTGGTGAGGGTTTCCTGCTCGAAATTGGCCACTCCCTTGACGGTGGCGACCAAGTTCGGAATCAAGTCGGCCCGCCTTTGATAGACGTTTTCGACCTGAGCCCAGCTTTGCTGAACCTTTTCATCCAGGGTGACGAGACGGTTGCGGGCCCCCACGAACCACATGGCGCCGATGACCACCGCCCCAATTAAGACCGCGAGCACGACGAGGAGTTTTTTCATGAAATGAAATGTAATGTCACTTCCGCTTGATTTCAAGAAAAGTTCGGCATAAGACCGCGTCAAAATTAACCTTTCCAGCGGGAGGCTTTATGGCGGAAGTGCTCGTCGTAGCATCGAAAATCAAGAAGTACATCAAGGACAAGGCCGGAATGAACACCTCGGGCAACACCATGGAGGCCTTGACCCAATTGGTGACCCGGGCCTTGGACCAGGCCATCGAAAACGCCAAAAACGACGGCCGCAAGACCGTCATGGACCGGGACCTCCAGGGTCCTGCCGCCTAAAAAAGGCCTTTAAATTCGAAGTCTTTTGTCTTAATTGCTTAATCTCTCCAGGAGGAGTGAATGTATCCTGTCGCCGTCGGCTTGCTCTTGATCGTGGGCATGGC
>DATEDP010000007.1 GCA_035281585.1 bacterium | reverse complement strand
CCCAACTCCGCGCCGCCATCCGCCGAGCCTTGGCGCAAGAGGGAACTTTCAACTTGATGTCGCTCTATACCCATTTAGCGAAAGAGCAGGGGATGGAGCTGGACCTTTGGCTGGAAAAAACCCTCAAGAGCTCCTCCACTGAAGAAATTCGCCTCTTCTTGGAGCAATCCGGTTGGAGCGACGAAGAGAAAATCAGTTGGATCCGGAATTACAAAGTGTCCAACGGCGTCCCGGTTTTGATCGAATATTTGAAGCACCCCGATGCTAAAATCCGGATGGATGCTGCGAAATCCTTAGGTGGAATCAAGAGCCCCGAGGGAACCGAACCCCTCGAGCTCCTCTTGAAGGATCCGGATGTCCATGTCCGGCTCGCCGCAGCCGACGCCCTGATCGACCTCGGCGCCGCCGGCCTCGTCGCTCAGAACCCGCGTTTGCTGGTTGGGTTCCGCCCCTTGGCGAGCAAAAACGACGACCTCTTTTCCGCCATGGCCGCCATTAAGGTACTACTGCGGGCGAATCCAAGGGAGGGTCTCTGGCTACTGCAACTTTCGGAAGACGCGCTCAAACCCCGATTCCGAGCTCATGTGGTGGCACTTCTCGGGGAAATGGGATTTACCGATGCGATCGAAGCTTTGGAGCCCCTCCTTGCCCACCCCAATGACAAGGTTTCACTGAGCGCGGCTGAAGCTTTGGCCCGTTTCGGTCGCGAGGAAGGCTGGGCCCAGCTTCGCGCCGGACTTCAATCGGAGAATTTGGATTTGCGCTCGAGAGCCATGGAGGCTTTGGCCAAACTGGGCCGGCAAGACGAAGCTTTCGAAGGCATCCAGTCTTTGCTCGAGTTCGGTGGGGATATCTACTTTAGCGCCGCCCATTTAATCGAGCTCCACCAAGCCAAAGAAGCCGCCAAAGGCCTCATTCCCTTGCTCACGCAGGGTGAAAATGAAACCCGCTGGAAAAGCATTCAGGTCCTGGGCAATTTGGGCGTCACCGAAGCCATTCCGGCTCTGACCGCCTTGCTCGCCGATGCCGACTCCGACGTACGGGAGATGGCTGCCCAGGCCGTGGGCCGTTTGGGCGCGGTAGAAGCCATTCCCTTGCTGCGAGCCATGATGCAGGATCCCAATCCGCAGATCCGTCTCCGAGTCTTGGAGGCCTTGGTCCAGCTTGGCGTCGGCGAAGCGCTTCCCGAAATCAAGACCCTATTGACTGAGCCTGATATCTGGGTCGACGCCGCCGATACCCTGGATCGACTGGCGCCGGGCTGGGATCAGGGACAGGCGACATTTGCGGAGATTCAAGGTCTGCTCTCCGAGGAACTAAGCCGCAGCGTCGCCGAGGCGAAGGGCGACCGAGCCGCCGAGCTGCAACGCCTCCTCGAGCAGCTGCCCAAATGGGAATCGACCGCCGAAATCGACCGGAAGGCCGAATGGCGGGAATCGATCCGCCGGGCCCTGGCTTCCGAGAGCACCACCGACATCGATTCGATCTATGCTTCGTTGGCCCGGGAGAAGGGGCTCGCCTTCGACGCCTTGCTGGCTCTCTTGTACCGCGAGGCCGGCCCCGAGGATTTGACGGAGCTGTTCCTGAAATGGGACACCATCGACGAGGATTACCTCGATTTCATCGCGGCCCATCGCCTCAAAGGCGGAATCGAATGGCTCCGGACCGAAGGCTTGAAGGGCGACTATGCCGTTCGCGGAAAATCCATCGCCGCCCTGGCCGAATTGGGAGCCATCGAGGCCATCCCCGACTTGAAGAATATCCTGGAGAATAGCCCCTCGGCGATCGCCAGGGCCCAAGCGGCCGAAAGTCTGGCTCGACTGGGGGAGGAATCCGGCATCTCAACCTTACGGGCCTTGGCCCTCGATCCCGGGGAGCTGGATTCCCAAGCTCATGCCATCGAAGCGCTCGGCCGATTGAAGATCAAAATCGATCCCGCTCCGGTGCTCGCGCTGCTGCAAAATCCAAAAACCGAACAATGGCATACCCTGGCGGCGCTCGAATATTGTGGCAGCCTCGAAGTCACCGAAGCTCAAGAAGTCATCCAAAACCTTGTAAAGGAGGGCCAAAACCGGATCCAGCTTAAAGCCATCGAGACTCTAGGCAAGCTGAAAGCGACCGAAGCCATTCCCGAACTGAAGGCTCTCCGGAAGAACCAGGCTCCCCAATCGGCCACCGTCACCGCCTTGGCCCTTGCCCGGATGGGCGATCGGTCGGGAATCGAGGACCTCAAAGCCTTGCTGAGACAAGCCGAGAATTTGACCGAGACCATCGACGCCCTCGCCGAGTTGGGACTTCGGGAATTCACTCCCGACCTTCAGCGCTTGCTGAATCACCGCTCGGCCGACGTCGCCATCCATGCGGCGGTCGCGCTGGCTCAATGGAAGGTTTCGGGAGCCAAAGAAGCCTTGCGCTCCAAACTCTGGCAGATCGCGGGCCCGGAGCCTTATGGCAAGGCCATCCGCGCTCTCAACGAGCTCGATCCGAAGTGGATCGACGAGTTCCCCACGCTCCAAGAGCTGCGCGAAATCCTCTCCGAAGAATTGAACCGGGGCCTCGCCGAGGCCAAGGGCGACAAGGCGGTCGAGCTGCAAAAGCTGCTCGAGCAAATCCCCAAGTGGAGCGAATGGGACTCGGTCGAGGCCAAAACCCGGGCCTTGATCCGCCATGCCCTTGCCAGGGAAGAGACTTCGAGCTTGGATGCCATCTATGAAGAGTTGGCCAAAGCCCAGGGGCTCTCCCTAAGCGTCTGGTTGGCTCGTTCCTTGAGCGGCATCGACTCCCCGCAAGTTTTTGAATCCATCTTGAGGAATATTGATTGGTCCAACGACAGTCTCGCCGAGTGGATCGGGCGGCATCGCCTCGCGGCCGGCCATGAGCTTTTGCTGGAGCTAACCGGCAACGAGAATTGGACCGTCCGCAGCGCGGCGGCCGAATCCCTGGGTGAGCTGGAGGTCCGGACCCCGGGCATCGAGAAATATCTACTCGAGCTGCTCGAGGATTCCGAATGGGGCGTGCGCTGGGCTGCGGCCGATGCCCTGAAAAAATTGGGCCATGAGGACGACTCTCGGGTTAAAAAGACCCTTTTGGCCGGAGTCTTCGACGAAGACGAAGAGATCCAGCAGTCGGCGCTCGAGTCCCTCGCCGAGCATTCCTTTCACGATCGGGAGATCCGCGACGCGCTCTTGCTCCAGCTTGGCTCGCCGAATCCCCTCGTTCAAGCTCAGGTCTTGTCGACATTGGCCCGCTTGAAAATTCGCGACCAGACGCTGGAGCGAGCCGTGAGCGCCTTGTTGCAGCATTCCGAGCTCGACGTCCAAATCGAGGCCGCGGCCCTGCTGGCGGAATGGGACCTGGGAAATCCCGCGGTCCTGGGCCGACTCACCCAAGCTTTGACCAGCGAGAACAGCCACTTGATGATTATCGCCGGCGAAGGCTTGAGGAGGCTCAAATTCGACGATCCCGTTTTCATCGAAAAAATCCTCGAATCGTTGAAAAGCCCCGAGGACAAGGTTCGCCACGGAGCGGCGCGGACGCTGAGCTATTGGCGACCCGACCGACCGGAAGTGCGTCAAGCGCTCGAGCGGGCCCTGCAGGATCCCTCCCCGGAAGTCGCTCTCCTTGCCGCCCATACCTTGAGCCACTTTGGATCGGTTGACGGCCGGATCGAGGGGATATTGATCGAGGGTCTTGACCATCCCAAAGCCGAGCTCGCGCTCCTCAGCGTCGAGGCCTTGCAGCGTTCGGGTTATAGCGATCAGGATCTTTGCCGGGCCCTGCGCCGCCATGTCGGGAACGACACCTCGCCCGTCCAGATCAAGGCCCTTCGCCTGCTGGATCAGATCGATCCGAATTGGTCGGCCGCAGTGGTCGACGGCTTCCCGCGAGTCCAGGAGATCTTGACCGAGGAGCTCCGGAATTTGCCTTCGGAGGCGGGAAGACCTCTATTGAGGGAAACTCAAAAGCTGCTCGACCAGCTGCCAAACTGGGCGGAAAGCAAGGCCCCTCAAACCGGCGGAAGAGTTTCCCATCTGCCTGCCTGGTCGGGCCGCGACAGCAATGGCAAGCCCTTCGACGCCAAGAGGCTGGAAGAGCTGCGAGCCTTCATCCCGGGACCTGAGAAGCTCACCATGATCGGCCCGACCATCGAAGCCCTCCGTGGTTTGATGGCCGGCATCATCTCCAACACTCCGGTTTATCTCATGGCCGTCACCGGCGTCGGCAAGAACGCCATGCTCCGTTACCTGGCCAATCTGACC
>DATEDP010000006.1 GCA_035281585.1 bacterium | reverse complement strand
GATCCCCATACCCGCATCGTCGGCCATATCAGCGGGCGGCTGCTGCTGGGCCGCGACGGCTACGAGCTGGACTATGACAAGATCTTCGAGGCCGCGGCCCAGCACCGGGTGGCCATCGAGATCAATTCCCATCCCAATCGCTTGGATTTGGATTGGCGCTACCTGAAGCGGGCCAAGGAGGCCGGGGTGAAATTCGCCATCGATCCCGACGCCCACAGCGTGGCCGGCCTGAGCGACACTTTCATCGGGGTCGGTCTGGCCCGCAAAGGCTGGCTGAGCAAGGGCGACGTCCTCAACACCGGATCGCTCGAAGAGGTGAAGGAATTCTTAAAGAAAAACTGATTTTAGAAGGGTTTTGCCTATGATCCCCTTGAAACATCCCCAGCCGCTATTCGTCCTCAGCACCGTCGCCAAAAAGACCGACGCCACCCGCATCGCCAAGGCCTTGGTCGGCGAGCGCCTCGCCGCCTGCGTCAGCATCCTGCCCGAGGCCGAGTCGCACTATGTATGGAAGGGCAAGGTCTGCGCCGAGAAAGAGCTGCTGCTGTTGATCAAGACCCTGCCCCGGGCCTACGATCGAATGGAGTCGCGCTTGCGCGAGCTCCATCCCTACGAATGTCCGGAAATCGTCGCCTTGCCGGCGGTCAAGGTCTTCGACCCTTACCGGCGCTGGCTCGAAAGCGGCATCGGCTGAGCGGCGGGACCCGCCCCTAGGCCCGCTCAGGAAAATCCTAGTCCAAAACCAGGGATTCCCCGATGGTGCTTCACCGGCCCTACCTTTATTAATCAAGCACCCTATCCAAACATTTATTTAAAAAGGGGTTCTCCCATGAACCGAGCCGGTACCGAGAAAGCCTCGCCCCTTCCCAAGTCAGTCCGCGTAAAAAAGCCAAAAACCTTGCGACTCTACAGGCCCCAACCTGAATTTCAGGACCTCGACCCTTTGACCAAGGGCGACCGAATCCTGCTCAACAAGATCGGCCAGCAGATGGCCTTCGAACAATCCAACTTCCGTCTCTGGGAAACCTTCCATGGCAAGGCCCTCTTGCTGAAAGCACTGGGCGAGATGGAGTTGGAGGAAATCGAAGTCCTCCGGGCTCAGAAGCGGGATCATTTGCGGCTGCTCAAACTAGCCGCATCCGACGTCGGCGCCGGCTCGCATCCGATGGCGCCGACCGTCGAGGTCGCCACCATCTCCTCGATGGGCCTGGCCCCGGCCTTGGACGATCCCCGGATCGACTTTGAGCAGTGCCTTCAGCTCATGCTGGTCGCCGAATTGGTCAACAACGAAGCTTGGCGAGCCCTCGGCGATCTGGCGGAGATCGCGGGCGACGACGAATGGGCCGAGCGGTTCCAGCAGGCGGCCGCCGAAGCCGAGGAGCATCTGGCCTGCGTTCGCACCTGGATCTTCGACCGGATGGTCGACGCCGGCCTCGAAGAGGAAGAATAAGCCCCCCCCGCTAAACCCCTTTTTCCATTGAAATAATCGGAAGAGACGGTGGATAGTAGCCAGCGACGGGGCGTAGCACAGCTGGCTAGCGCGCCTGCTTTGGGAGCAGGAGGTCGCCGGTTCGAATCCGGCCGCCCCGATTTTTATTTCAGGCACGTATAACTTCACCGAAAACTGAGTCGATGCTTTTTTAATCACCGGGGTCACCGTAACCACTGCCCCAAACCCAGGACCGAAAAATAAGGATTCAAATGAAGACTGGGATAACGCGGTTGTGGAAATTTATTATTCCCTTTGTGAACTTGTTGAAAGCTGCGAAAATTGGGTCTTTATAAAGAGCCCCCCATGAACTGGCTGACCCGATATCGCATCAAGGAATTTTTTTTCTCCTCCTTTTGGTTCTTTCCTTTACTTGGTGTGGTTTCGGCGATGATTGTCGCCCCTTTATCTCGATTATTAGAGAAAGAAACCAACTTTGCCCTCTTAAATTATGATGCGGAAGGGGCCCGGGCTATCTTGGGAGTCTTGTCCGGGGCGATGTTGACCTTTACCCTCTTCCTTTTTACGATGTTGCTTCTGGTGGTCCAAATCGCCTCGACTCAATTGACGCCAAGGGTTATCTCCCGCGTCTTTTCTGGACGGCCGACGCGGCTGGCGGCGGGAATTTTTCTATTCACCTTTATTTATTGCCTCGCCATCCTAAGCCGAGTCCGGGAACCGGTGCCCCAACTCCCGGTATCTTTGGGGATTGCATTTAGCGTCATCGGCATTGGAACCTTTCTTTACCTGGTCGATTTTATCGCCAAATCCCTTCGGCCCATTTCGATTCTGGTCAAGGTTGCAGAGGAGGGACGCAAGGTCATTGAAGAGGTCTATCCAAGCCTTCTGGAGGGGTCTTCGCTGCCGATTCCCTCCACTCAACTGCTTCGAGGAAAAGAATACCAGCAGGTCCTATTTTCTGGGAAGTCCGGGGTCCTCCTGGCACTCGACTTGGAAGGTCTTAAAAAACTGGCCATTCAGCACAATGGGGTGATCGCCCTTGTCCCCCAAGTCGGGGATTTTGTTTCCAAGGGATCCCCTCTGTTTCATCTCTATGACGGTGCGGCTCAAATCCCTCAAATGAAATTGTTGGGCGCCGTGGCCTTAGGCTCGGAGCGGACCATAGCCCAGGATCCTGCCTTCGCCTTTCGGATCATAGTCGATATCTCCATTCGTGCGCTTTCTCCCGCCATCAATGACCCGACCACGGCCGTCTTAGGTTTGGACCAGATCCAGCGATTGCTTTTCTATTTGGGGAAACGTCGATTGCGGGATGAAGGGATATACGATGACACCGGTAAATTAAGAATGCTGGTTCGAACGCCGAATTGGGAAGATTTTGTCCGTTTGGGGACCCGAGAGATTCGTTGGTACGGCGCAGATAGTTTCCAGATCAACCGCCGACTTAGGGCCATGCTGGAGGATCTGATGAAACGCCTTACCCAAGAACGCCTTGTTGCTTTAGAACAGGAATTGCAGCTTCTTAACCGCTCGGCGGAAAAACACTTTTTGGAACCGGAGGATCAAAGGCGGGCCTTGGAACCCGATTTCCAAGGCTTTGGCGGAGGAACCCCACACTCTGGCAAACGCGTCCAGTGATGGCGCTGACGAGATTGGGACGAAACATCCCTGCACGAGCTGCCAGTGCGGCTTGAAACAAGCCTCGGGCAATTCGCCTCTGGAGCCAGAGAGCTTTATAAATAATTACAAATAAATAGGATTAGACCCAAAGTGAAGATTACCGGGGAGGAAATGGCTTCAGCGGCGATTCCCGCCTGGTTTGATTCGGCGAATGCCGTTATGATTCGACTCGATTCACGCTCCAAGGAGGGGGTCCGAGGGAGGAGTGTCCTTCTTGCGAGCTTTTGCGGATTCTACCCGAAGGCAGCTGCGATTCTGGCTGGGGCGCATCCATCCCGAAGCCGGAAAATTCCTCGCCTTCGCCCTGATCCAATTTCTGCTCGGGGTCGGTTTCGGCTGCGGCTTCCTGGCCGCCAACGCGCTGCTGATCACCCGGGCGGGAACCGAGCCCCTCTTTTACGTCTACACCGGCTCCTCCCTGCTCTCGCTCGCCTTGGCGGGAATATTCTATTTTCTTTCCGACCGATTTCCCCGAAATCGACTTTTCATCGTCTCGCTTCTGGCCGAGGGTTTTTTTCTCGTCCTGCTCTGGGCGCTGATTCAGGCTCGGCCCGACCTGCTCTGGACCTACTACCTGTTGCGCATCTATCTCTACGGCGTCTTCGTCCTTTCCACCTTGCAGTTCTGGCTCCTGGCCTCGGACCATTTCAATCACTTCGAGGCCCAGCGCTGGTTCCCCTATCTCGTCGCCGCCGGAATCCTGGGCGATTTCTTCGGCGGCCTTCTGGCCTCGGCCCTCGCCGCCCCCTGGGGCTCCACCAACTTGGTGCTGCTCTGGGCCTGGGCGCTGTTGCTCTCCCCGCTGCTCGTCCTGTCCCTGGGTCAACCCAAGGTTCGCTCGCAGGCCACTCCGGAGTCGAAAACGGCCCGCGCGACGCCGGCGGGGCCCGCCGCCTATTCCCACCCCCGCGGTCTCAGCATCGCCCTGCTGGTCTTTTGGGTGGCCTATTCCTTCTTCGCCTACGGCGTCGATTACCTCTATAACCGGCGGGCCCTCGCCGCGCTGCAGAGCGCCGACGAGCTCTCGGCCTTCTTCGGCAAGGTGACACTGGCTGCCAGCGCCGCCGTCCTTTGCTACCAGCTTTTTTTCGCGGCCAGGCTCACCCGTCGCCTCGGCATGGACCGGGTCGTCTTCATCATCCCGGCGCTCTTGCTGGCGGGTTCCACGGCTCTCTACTTTTATCCCGGCCTGGGCTCGGCGGCTTTCGCCGAGGCGATGGTCTTTTTCTTCGTGGAATTCGCGGCGGTTTCGCTGCTGCAGCCGGTCTTCAACCTTTACCCGCCATCGGCCCGCGGCAGGGTCAAAATGCTGGTGGAGGGCGCCGGGCGCCCGGTTGGGATCTTACTGCTTCTGGCCTGGGGGCTGGCTTTGCCCTTGCTATCTTCCGGCCTCGCCCTGGAAACGGTCCTTTTCGCCACGGCTTTGGCCTTTCTGGCCTTCCCCTGGTTCTTTCGCCGGCTTTACCGGCGCTATCTTCGGGACCTCCTCCATGCGCCGGAGCCCCACCTCGTCTCGAACGCGATCCAAGCCCTTGGGGAGCCGAACAAGAAAGAGATGGCCCCCGAGCTATGCCGGCTCCTCAAGGAGGCGCAAAGCCTGGACCTGAAAAAAACCATCGTGCTTAGCCTGGGCAGGATTCGCAGCCGCGACGCCTTCGAGGACATCGTGGGCCTGTTCTCGGTGAAGGACGAGGGCCTGCAGATCGCGGTGCTCGAGTCGCTGAGCGGCTATCGGAACTACGAAAGCGTCCTGACCCTGTTTCGCCTGCTCAAGTCGGAGCAGAATGTCTCTTTGCAGGTGAGGATGAGCGCGACCCGCCTGCTGACGAAGCTGGTGGGAAAGAAGATGATCCCCTTCCTGCTGGAAAGCCTCAACGATCCCGACCCTCGGATGCGGGCCAACGCGCTGGAATCGATCGGAATGCTGAAGGACCGCAAGGCGACGGGCATTCTCCTGCCCTACCTCGAGGACATGAACAACCGGGTTCGGGCCAATGCCGCCGTCGCCCTCGCGAGCTTCTCCCGGACCCGCAACCGGGCCCGCGACACGATCATGGAGTTATTCCGATCCCAAGACTTGAAGGCTCGGCTTTCGGGGATATACGCTCTCGGCGAAATGGGCGACCGCTCCCAAGCCGAGATCTTTGCGCGGCTGCTCCACTCCCCCGACCGGAGGCTTCGAATGCACGCCGCCGTCGCCCTCGCCAAGCTGAAAGCGCCCGACTTCCTCGGATGCTTCTTGGAGCTGTTGCAGGACAGCGACGAGACGTCGGCCGCCGAGGCGGCGCGCCACATCCTGCGCTTTCCGGCCGGCAGTCGCCGGCTTTTGTTCGAAGGCATCGCCGGCCTGAAAATGGCGCAGCGCCGCCTCATCTTGGCTCGGCTGGAGGCTTCGGCGCTCGATTTCAGCCTCGAGAAGAGCCTGCTCTGGGACCAGGAGATGGAGGAGACCGAGGAGGTGCCGGGAGCGCCGCTACCCAATAAGATCATGGTTTGAGGCTATCCTGGCTGCAACAGAAGCTCACCTTAAGGACCGGAAGGTCGCCCGGATATCTTCCGATAGAAATTTCGGCTGTTCCCAGGCTGCGAAGTGCCCGCCATGCTCGGGCTTGTTGTAGTGGACGAGCTTGGGATAGGCCCGCTCCACCCAGCTCCGCGGGGCCTGATAGAGTTCGTCCGGAAAAGCGCTCACACCCACCGGAACCGCGACGCTTTTCGGAACCAGAAAGGCCAGCTTGTTCTCCCAATAGAGACGAGCCGCGGAAACTCCGGTGTTCGTCAACCAAAATAGCGTGACGTTGTCGAGGACGTCGTCTCGGGTGATGCCTTCGGGCTGCCCGTCAAAGGTGCGGGCGATCAGCTCGTAACTGCGCGCGTCGTGGTCGATCATCCAAGCGGCCAGGCCTATCGGAGAATCCGCGATGCCGTACAGCGTCTGGGGGCGATTGGCCATCTCCTGGGCGTAGCCCAAGCCCTTCGCGTAGAAAAAGACAAGCTGATCATAGGCTTGTTTTTCCTCGGCCGAGAGACCGGATGGCGGCGGCGCGCCGACAAAAGCACCGTTATTGAGATCGGGCGGAACGGCGCCCGGCATATTGGTGTGAATGCCGAGCAGCTCCGGAGCGGCTTGGGCACCCATCAAATCGGTAATGAGCGCTCCCCAATCGCCTCCCTGGGCCGCGAACTTGGTGTATCCGAGGCGCCTCATCAGCGCGACCCAAGTCCGGGCGATGCGGTCGGGATTCCAGCCGGGAGCCGTCGGCTTGCCCGAAAACCCGTAGCCCGGCATCGACGGAATCACCAGATGGAAAGCGTCGGCCGCGCTCGCGCCATGGGCGGTTGGGTTGGTCAGTGGATCGATGATCTTCAGCTGCTCGACGATCGAGCCGGGCCAGCCATGGGTGACGATCAGGGGCATCGCGTTGTCATGCTTCGAACGAACGTGAATGAAATGAATGTCCAGCCCATCGATCTCGGTCATGAACTGGGGCCTGGCGTTGAGCTGGGCCTCGCACCTGCGCCAATCGTACTCCGTCGCCCAATAGCGGGCCAGCTTCTGCATGGTTGCGAGCTGAACCCCTTGGGTCCCGTCGGCCACCGTTTCCCGTTCCGGCCATCGCGTCGCATGGATGCGCCTGCGCAATTCGGCAAGTTCCTCTTCCGGAACATTCACTTGGAACGGACGAATGGAATCTCTGTCAGTGGAATTGATTTCAGCCATGGCGCCCCCCTTTTATATGAAAGCCATTATTTGACATTCTCGATTCTTTTTTGGGGTTTGTTAAGGTTAAAATCGATGGATACGAATTCTCACTCAATGGAGAAACGAAATGATGAATCCAGCCAAGAATACGATTTGCGTTTGGTACGACCGCGATGCCGAGGAGGCGACGCGGTTTTACTCCATGACCTTTCCCGATTCCTTCGTCGGCGCGGTGCTCCGGGCACCGGCCGATTATCCGACGGGGAAAAAAGGGGACGTGTTGACCGTCGAGTTTACCGTGATGGGCATTCCCTGCATCGCCCTCAACGGCGGACCGGGGTTCAAACACAACGAATCGTTTTCGTTTCAAGTCGCCACCGCCGACCAAGCCGAGACCGATCGCTACTGGAACGCGATCGTCGGCAACGGCGGCCAGGAAAGCGCCTGCGGCTGGTGCAAGGACAAATGGGGAGTGTCCTGGCAAATTACGCCGGTCGCCCTGACGAAAGCGATCAGCGATCCCGATCCGGCCGTCGCCGAGCGCGCGTTCAAGGCGATGATGGAGATGACTAAGATCGACATCGCCGCGATCGAGGCGGCATGTCGC
>DATEDP010000005.1 GCA_035281585.1 bacterium | reverse complement strand
CCGATCAGGGAGCGCTGGCGTTCGCCGCCCGAGAGCTCGCGCAGCAAGGCTTCGCGCAGCGGCGCGATTTCCATCTCGCTTAAAATTTCCTCGATCTTGGCTTCAGTCCGGCGATTGCCGCGGCGCCAACGCGGCAGCTCTCGGAGCATCCCCATGTTGAGCAAGTCCTCGACGCTCATCGGGAAGAGGAGGTCGACTTGATTTTCCTGGGGGACGTAGCCGAAGCTCGCTCCCTCGCGCCAACCGAAGGAGCCGCCGTGAGGTTTTTGCAGGCCCATCAGCGTTTTCATCAAAGTCGACTTGCCGCTGCCGTTGCCGCCGATGATCCCGAGGCGGCCGCCGGCCGGCAGCTCCAGGCTCAAAGGCTCGTGAAGGGGCCGGCCCGGAAAGCCGACGACGAGCTCGTGGAGTTGGAGGATTACGTCTTTCATGCGGATGTCATTCCGAGGCCCTAAGGGCCGAGGAATCCTTGCGGAGGTTCTTGACCCAAAAAAACTTGGGCAAGGATCCCTCACTTCGTTCGGGATGACAAACCTCCCTGTATTTCACGAACCAGGTAATCGATCAATTCCAAATAGCCCTGGACGCCTTGGTCGTCGGTCTCGGTCGGCAGCATCAAATAGGGAATGGCCGCTTTCTCCGAAAGGAAGGCCGGGACTTTCTTGGGATAGAAGCTCTCGGCGACGATCAATCGCACGTCCTGGATCGGAATCTGCTTGAGCAGCTCGTCGACGTGACGCGAGCTCGGCGGAATTCCCGGCTTGGGCTCGATGGTGGCGGCGACTTCGAGGCCGCTCCAGGCGACGAAATAGCTGAAGCTCTTGTGGTAGGTGACGATCTTCTTGCCTCGAAATCCGGCGATGATGGGTTGCCATTCCTCAATTTTCTTATCGGCTCGAGCCAGGAAATCCTTCAGTCGGCCCTCGTAGTAGGCCTTTCCCTCCGGATCGAGCCGGACCAAGTGCTGATAGATGTTGGCCGCGATGAGCTTGCCATTGCGAGGATCGAGCCAAGTATGGGGATTGCCCAGCGGATGGACGTCGCCCATCGAACGGTCCAGCGCCACCCGTGGAATCTCCAGGACTTGGATGCCGAGAGCGGCGTTGACGCTGCCGAGGGCGTTGGGTTGGATCTTGCCGTTCCGCGATTGAACCAAGATCGGGGGGAGCCAGCCGACCTCAAGGTCTAGGCCGCTGTAAATCAATAAATCGGCTCGGTTAAGCTCGGCCGAAAAGGTCGGCTTGGCATCGAGAAAGTGAGGATCTTGGTTGCCTCGAGACAAGGAGATCACCTCGACCCGTTCGCCGCCGACCTCGCGGGTCAAGTCGGCGAAGACCGGGATGGTGGCAACGGCCTTGAGCTTGGCTTCGACCGAGACCGGCAACAGCAGAGCGAGAGAGAGCAAAATCCATTTCTTCATCGTCGACTCCTTTTAGAAGTGATGGGCCGCGTGGGTTCCCATGGTGAATTGGAACTGGAACATCGCGGCGTGGACGCCGTCGACGTTCGCGGCCTTGTCGTATTCGTATTGGAGGCGAATCCGCGAAAACTCGGTCGGCTCGAAGGTGAGAGCCGGCGAGATCCGATATTCGGTCGGGATCACGCCCTCGGGAATTCCCATCTGATCGTAACGCAGGCCGGCATGCCAGCGCTTGAAGAATTGCCAGTCGACATAGCTGTAGAGGCCGCCGTCGGACTCGAGGATGCCGGGGAACTGCATCCGCCGCAGAATGTACTCGGTCTGCCAGGTGATGCCGGTGCGGGCCGAAGGCTTCCAGCGCAGCAAGAGGTCGCCGCCGAAGAGATCGGTCTTGTTGCCCGGTCCGGTCGAGTTGAAACCGAAGGCCGCCGAGGCCCCGGCCAGCAAGGTGAGGTTCTCGGTCAAATCGACCGAGCCCGAGAGCCGGGTGCTGTAGAGAAAATCCTCCTTGCGCTCGCCGCCGAAGCTGGTTTCGTTGTCGCCGTTGGTGAAGGTGCCTTGGATCTGGAGGAAACTCGGGATCGGGAAGAGATAGGAAGCTTCCACGCCCAGCTCGCCCAAGCCTTCGGGTCCCAGCAAATAGCGGTTCACCAGGTTGTTGTCGACGAAGGCCCAGCTGTGGAGGTGCTTGGGGTTTTGGCGGCCGAAGGGCAGGAGGAATTTCCCGCCCTTGAACTGCAAGCCCCGGGGCAGGCCGGCACCCAGGGTGGTCATATAGCCTTCCTCCAGCTCGACGCCGTCCTCGTGGAAAGCGAGGAAGACGTCGGCCCGGACGTAGGGATCGATCGCCGACTGCAGCGCCAGCTCGATCTCCTGGAGAGTGAAGCCGGTCCGGGCCGGGTCGTGGCCGGTCTCGAAGGTCGGGTCTTCCGAGAAATAAGCGCCGACGAAGCTGCCGAAGACGCCGATGTCGGGCAGCAGCTTGGCCGCGGTGCCGCCCGGCGTCGGGTAGCGCCAGAGGCCGATCGAGCGCGAATTGGCTCCCGGCGGCGCCGGCGCCTGGTTGACTTGATCGAGCAAGCCTTGGATCTCGGGGTCCTGGCTCGAGGCCGCCGCGACCGGCTCCGGTTTCTTCGTTTCCGAAGCGGCCGGCTCGGCGACCGTTGCGGCCGGCGCGCGGGGCGGCGCGTCGCCGGTCAAGGTTTCGAGGCGTTGATTTTGTTCTTTCACCGCCTCGCTCAATTGGCGGACGGTTTGGCGAAGCTCGCGGACTTCGCGCCGTAATTCTTCGACTTCGCTTTCGGCGAAGGCCGAGTGAAACGGCAAAATAGCCAGGAACAGGCTTAGGGACCAAGCGAGGAACCGGAGGCGGTTCATAAAAGCTCCTTGGAAGAAAAATTCAAATTTTACGGTGAAAAGAGAAGGCGCTTAGGCGAGGGGCGGGCCGCGGATCGGGTCGCTGCCGGTCGGAGCCGGCGCCAAGGCTTGAGCGGTTTCGGTGCTTTCGAGGTTTTCGTAGGAAATCAACGGGGCCGCCAAAGCCGCCGCCCCCTTGGTCAGGGACTTGGAGCCGGAAGATTGATGGCAGACCGCGCAATGATGGGAGGAGACTTCGCTGGCCGCCGCTTCGTGATAGTGGAAGGAAGCGAGGATGGCGAAGGCCGCAAAGAAGAGCGCCGCGAAAATTCCGCTGCGCGCCAATTTTTTGCGAAATCCTTCCATAAAACGGGGAAATACTGGTCCACGGCGATCTTGTCAATCCTCTCGCAACTTGACAGCGGTGTCGACGATTCTTTAAGAGAGAATCCATCGATGCTGTTCAATCGCTGTAAAAAACGGATCGGCTCCTTCTTTTTGGTTCTGGCGCTCGTCGGATCGGGCCTGTTGGCGGCTTTCCACCACCACGAAGCCGCGGCCAAGGATCCGGAGCATTGCGCGACTTGCCACCTCGGCCAGCAGGCCAAGCTCGGCAACCTCGAGGCCGCCCCCGGCCTTGTCTCGACCCCCGATTTTTTCCAAGAGCTGCCGTTTCCGGCCGCCGCGCCGAAGCTGATCGCTTCCTTTTTCCTGCTCGGTAAATTTTCCCAAGCTCCTCCCCGGGCCTGATCTCCCTTTAGGCCTTCGATTTCCCACAATCTACGATTGAGGAGCATCCCATGACTCCGCCGCGAGCATTGCCTCCGGGGCATTTCGTGGGTGACGGCCATAACCATGGCGGCGGTCACGATCACGTTCACGAAAGCTCCGAAGAGCATCTTCACCATCTGCAGCAACGCCAAGAGGTCCGAGGTCGGGCCAGCTTGGAGGAATTCCAGCGGGCGGCCCGCGAAACCGCCCAACTCACCTCCGGCCAAAGGCCGGAAACGCCGCCGCCGCGGCCGCGCGGCGAACCTCGGGCTCCGAGCCGGGAGCCGGCCACGCGTGGCTCGATTTCGGATCCGCGGCAGGCCCCATCGCCCAGCGAAAACCCCGGTCCCAAGCCCGAGCCAGCGCGCGGCACGGTCCGTGAATTCGCCGGCCAAACCAGGCTGTTCGCGACAGCCTTCGCCGCTTTGCCCCGGCAAGCTTCAGCCTTTGCCGAGGCCGGACGCCAGTCCCTCCCTCGCGCCGCGAATTCGGCCGAGACGGCGAATTCGCCGCGAAATGCGGCGCCGCCGCCTTCGCCGGAGCGGCTCGTTAAATCCGCCGAGACCAATGAGAGCGGGGCTTTGATGAGCTTCGAAGGCTCCGCCGAGCCGCCGGTGCTCTCGGAGGCGCTGACCAAGCTTCAAGTCGCCTTGCGGCAGGCCGGAGAGCGGGGCTCGGTCGCGCGCCAGATTCCGGCCGAGGCCGCCGAGGCTCTCGTCGTCTTGCTGCAAGAAGCGATGGCCGCGCCGGAGCTCCTGAGCCAATGGCCGCCCGGCCTGAAGGCTTGGGTGCAAAGCCAAATGGGCCCGGCCGGGGCCCTGCTGCCGGCGCTGCTCGCCAAGCTCCATCCGGCCGCTGTCGGCGAAGCCTTGCAGGTTTTGTTGGGAGCGAGAGCTCCCGCCGGCCCCGGGCTGCGGCTCGACGGGAGCCATTGGGCTTTGCGCAGCCTCGGGCTTTCCTTGGGAGCGCCGCTTTTTTCGCCGGCCGTGGGATCGCGCCACTTTTCTCCCGGCCTGCTCCAGCGTTTCGAAAGAGCCTTGCTGCAATTTCTTCGGCTGTTCGGCGGCCACTCGAAGGAGGCTCGGCCGGCGAAGGAGTCCCCAACCCTCGACAAGGCGCTGCTCGAGCAATTGGCCGCCTTGATCGCGGCCGAGGAGAAGCGGCGCAAGGAAAGGGAGCGGGCCAAGCGGAAAGAGGAAGTGCCGGCCGTCCTCCGCGCCAAGAGCGATGCCGATTTCAACGAAGACTACGAAGGGGCCCGGGAGTCTCAGCTAGAGTTTCCCTCCCCTTTGTAAGGGGGCCAAGGAGGTAAACCGGCGACCTAAGTCGCCGGGCAAACTCCGCGGCTTAATAAACCTTTCCAAACTTGTTGCTAGGGAGGGGTAGAGCAACGGCGTCTTGCAAAATTTTTGCACGGCACCGCCGTTCTACCTCCCCCTAACCCCCTCCTTACAAAGGAGGGGGAAAATACAAAAGGAGAAGCTATGTTGCCAATATTGTTGGGCGTCGCCGCGGTGGCGCTTTTGGCCGGCTGCAGCCGGCGCGAAGAGAATGTTTCCGGATCGAATCCGGGGCCTTCGAGCGAGCCGCCGCCGGCCGCCGAGTCAAGCCAGCCTCGGCCGCTGCCCTTGCACGTGCCGCTGTCTCG
>DATEDP010000004.1 GCA_035281585.1 bacterium | reverse complement strand
AGAGCGGCCGGACTTCTTCCATCCAACCATAGTACCGGTTGAAATAAGTCCGCAGCCGGCTCTTGTAGGATTCGGGCCAGTAGTACCATTGCATGGTCTTGCCGGGGGCCGGCGAAAAATCGACATATTGCGGGCAGGAGTTTCCGGCACAGGCCGATCCCCCGCTTGAAGCATCCCGGTCCGGGAACCAGGCCGGCAAGCCTCGGGGCGAGGCCGGCAGACGGGGGAGTTCGGGCAAGGTATCCGGGAATTCCCAAACGATATTGGCGGCGATGTCGGCGTGCTGGTAAAGCCAGGAATCCAAAGCCGGCGGCGCGGCCTGCGAGGTCCAGGGAAAGACGAGGGCAATCAGCAGGGTGAGATATCTCATCGGGATCCATTTCTTCCGAGAAAGCCAGCCCCGAGCCCATGAATGACCTTATATGAAGGCATTATAAAATCAATCCCCCGATGATGAGATTCTTGAAGAATTTTACGGTTCATGAAAGACAGAACCCTGCGTTCATGGAGTGAAAATGAGCTTTTCTGAACATTACGAACCGAAGAAGATCGAGCCCAAATGGCAAGGGCACTGGGAGGAGCACCGCTCTTTCGAGGTCCGGGAAGAGGCCGCCAAGCCAAAATTCTACCTGCTGGAGATGTTTCCCTATCCCTCCGGCCGCATCCACATGGGCCACGTCCGCAACTACACCATCGGCGACGTGCTGGCCCGCTTTCTCAAGATGCGCGGCTACAACGTGTTGCATCCGATGGGCTGGGACGCCTTCGGGATGCCGGCGGAGAACGCCGCCATCAAGAACAAGACCCACCCGGCCGCCTGGACCGAGCAAAACATCGAGATCATGCGGGGCCAGCTCCAGCGCCTCGGCTTCAGCTATGATTGGGACCGGGAGATCGCCACTTGCCGGCCGGAGTATTATCGCTGGGAGCAGAAGATCTTCATCGAGATGTTCGAAAAGGGCCTGGCCTATAAGAAGAAGAGCCTGGTCAACTGGTGCCCCTCCTGCCAAACGGTCTTGGCCAACGAGCAGGTCGAGCAGGGCCGCTGCTGGCGCTGCGACAGCGTGGTCGAGCAGAAGCCGCTCGAACAATGGTTCTTCAAGATCACGGCCTATGCCGAGGAGCTGCTCGAACAAACCTATCAATTGAAAGGCTGGCCCGAACGGGTCCTGACCATGCAGCGGGAGTGGATCGGCAAGAGCCAAGGCGCCGAGGCCGTCTTCAAGGTCGAGGGCAGCGGCGAGGAGATCACGGTTTTCACCACCCGGCCCGATACCCTCTATGGCGTGACCTTCCTTTCGCTCGCCGCCGAGCATCCGCTCTTGGAGAAACTCATCGTCGATGAGGCCAAAAAGCGGGAGCTGGCCGATTTCCGCGAACGGGTCCGCAAGATTGACCGCGACAAGCGGCTCGCCGACGCCTACGAGAAAGAGGGCATTGCGCTTGGCTTGAACGTCATCCATCCCTTGACCGGGGCTAAAGTCCCGCTCTACGCCGCCAACTTTGTCTTGATGGAATACGGCACTGGCGCGGTGATGGCGGTGCCGGCCCATGACCAGCGCGATTTCGACTTCGCCAAAAAGTACGGCCTGCCGATCAAGGTCGTCATCGAGCCGGTAGGGGCAGGGCTTGCCCCTGCCCGCGAGCACGTCGGTGGCGGCGGGCAGGGGCAAGCCCTGCCCCTACAACAAGCTTACGTCGACCCGGGAATCATGGTCGACAGCGACCGCTTCAACGGCTTGGGCAGCGAGGCGGCCAAGGCCGAGATCGTCAAGCACCTCGAAAGCCAGCGGGCCGGCAAGGCCCGAGTCACTTACAAGCTGCGCGATTGGGGCGTCTCCCGCCAACGCTATTGGGGCGCGCCGATCCCCATCCTTTACTGTGACTCCTGCGGCGCGGTGCCCGAAAAGATCGAGAACCTGCCGGTCAAGCTGCCGCTGGACGTCGAGTTCAGCGGCGAGGGCGGCTCACCGCTCTCCAAGATCGAATCCTTCGTCCACGCCAAATGCCCCCAATGCGGCGGCCCGGCCCGGCGCGAAACCGACACCATGGATACCTTCATGGAGTCCTCTTGGTATTTCTTCCGCTACCTCTCGCCCAAGGACAAGGAAGAGGCCTTCAGCCGCCGCAGCTCCGATTATTGGATGCCGGTGGACCAATACATCGGGGGGATCGAGCACGCCGTGCTCCACTTGCTCTACGCCCGCTTCTTCACCAAGGTCCTGCGCGATCTCGACTATACCGGCGTGTCCGAACCCTTCAAAAACTTGCTGACCCAAGGCATGGTCATCAAGGACGGCGCCAAGATGAGCAAGTCGAAGGGCAACGTCGTCGATCCGGAGTATCTGATCGACAAATACGGCGCCGACACCGCCCGGCTTTTCTGCCTCTTCGCCTCGCCGCCGGAGAAGGACCTCGACTGGAACGACGCCGGCGTCGAAGGCTCGGCCCGCTTCCTCAACCGGGTCTGGAAGCTCCTGGTCGACCTGAGCCCGCTTTATATCTCGCGCGAAGGGAAGGGCCATGCGGCCAAGCCCGAATCGAAAATGCTCCGCGATGCTTACACCAAGCTTCATCAGACCACCGCCAAGGTCACCGAGGACGTCGGCCAAGAGTTCCATTTCAACACCGCCATCGCCTCGATCATGGAGCTGGTGAACAAGATCGGCGAAGTTCCGCGGGCCGAGTGGGAAAGCGGGGAGGGCAAGGAGCTTTTGTCCGAGACGCTCGACGCCCTGGTCCTCTTGCTCTCGCCCTTCGTCCCCCATTTCTCGGAGGAAGCTTGGAAAAGCTTGGGTCATCCGCGCAGCCTGCTCGAAACGGCTTGGCCGAGCTTCGATCCCGAGGCCTTGGTGGCCGAGACCGTCACGGTGATCGTTCAGGTGAACGGCAAGCTTCGCGGCCGCATCGAATTGCCGCCCCAAGTCACCGAGGAAGAGGTGAAGAAGCTGGTCGACTCCGACGAGAAGATCCGCGCTCATCTCGAAGGCAAGGAGCTGGTGAAGACGATCTTCGTGCCGGGGAAACTTTTGAATTTGGTGGTGAAATAGCCCTCCCCCCTTGCGGGGGAGGGTGGCCGAAGGCCGGGAGAGGGGGGCGCCGAGGCAATGCTTGCTTTGCCGTACCCCTCTCCCCCGACCCCTCTCCCGCAAGGGGAGAGGGGGGAGACACAAATGTCCCTCTCGCTCTTAAAATCCGCCGACCGCATTCCGCTGGCCCCGGTCGTGGCCTTGGTGGGCCCCGAGTCGTATATCCGGCGCAAGCTTCGCCGGAGCCTGATCGATCGTGCCTTGGCCGGCGCCATCCAGGACATGAATTTCTCGACCTACGACGCCTCCGAGGGCGCCGATAAGGCGGTCCAGGCTTGCCGGGATTATCCCTGCTTCGCCGCGCGGCGGGTGGTCTTGCTCCGCGAAGCCGGCGAGCTCAAAGCCAAGGATGCCGAGGCTCTTTCAACTTATTTGAAAGATCCCCAGCCGACGACCCTCTTGCTGATCGACGCTGAAAAGCTCGATGGCCGGCTCGAATGGGTGAAGAAGCTGAAGAAGACTTCGGAGTATCTCGAGGTCGAGCCGGTCGAGCGGGCCGAAGCCCTGGGCTGGGTCCGCGAGGCCTTGCGCGAGGAAGGAAAGCGGGCCGAGCCCGAGGTGATCGACACTTTGGTCGATTGGCTGGGGACCTCGCTCGAAGCCTTGAAGCTGGCGGCGGCCCAATGCGCGCTCTACGTCGGCGAACGGCCGGAAGTGAAGCTGCGCGACCTCGAGTCGCTCCTAGTCAAAGTGACCGACGAGAACGTCTTCGAGGTCGTTGATGCGCTCTTCGCCAAGAACGAGAAGGCCCTGCACCGGTCGCTGGGCGCGCTTCTCGACTCCGGCGAGGAACCGCTCAAGATTCTTTCCTTGATCCACCGCCACCTGTCGATTTTGCTGACCTTGAAATTTTCGGGATCGCGCAAGGCGATGGGCAGCTTCCGAATGCCGCCCTTGGTTTGGCGGAAGTACGAGCAGCAGGCCAAAGCCCACGCTCGTCAGCTGACGCCCTCGCTCTGGGCGCCGGTCGCGCGGGCCGACTTGAGGCTCAAGGGATCGAGCCTGCCCCGGCCGCTGCTGCTGAAACGCTGCGTCGATGAGATTATCGGATTACTTGCCTAAGGAAGCCACGAGCTTGGAAAGGCGGGAGATCTTCCGCGAACGGTTGTTCGAGTGGAGGATGCCCTTGGAAACCGCGCGGTCGATCATGCGAATCGCTTCGACCAAGGCTTCCTTGGCCACCGAGACGTCCTTCTTCTCGACCGCGGTGCGGACCTTTTTGATGAAAGTCCGAACTTCGGAGCGGATGGTGACGTTGCGGGTGGCCTTCTTCAGGCTCTGCTTGTGACGCTTGATCTGGGAGCGGTGACGGCCCTTGGGCAGCTTCGGTTTCTTGGCATCAGCCATATAAAATTCCTTTTCCTTTCAAATACAAAGGCCGGGTTCCTTAACAATTTGAGGTGCTTCTGTCAAACCTGATTTAAACCTTTGGATTTATTGATTAATTTCCAAAGGCCCAAAGCCAGGAGGCCGAGCAAAGGCCAGCAAATCGCCGGCCGGCCGACGGTGGCCAAGGCACATCCTCCGTCGCCCTCGATCTCGGCGGTGGGGCTGGGTGTGGGCGTCGGAGTGGGTTCGGCTTGGAATTGAAGGGCGCCGATATCGGGGTTCGTTCCCGGAGTCGTCGGCCGGGGATTGCCGGAGAAATCGGTGTCCGGCATTTCCGGCGCCGCCGGATCGCCGGCTTGGATCGCCGGCGAGTTTTGGCCGAGGGCGAAGTTGCCGTTGGCCGGATCGGCCAAGAGAGGATCTTCCAGGAGATTGGTCGGCGAATCGGCGCCGTTCACGGTGGTGCAAGGCGGGTTGGCCAGGCATTCGCTGAAGAATCCGCCGGCGTCGAAAATATTGTTGAAGAGGTTGACGGTGCCGGTGCTGCCGTCGTTGGAGAGATCCTCGTCGGTGAAGATGTCCTTTCCTTCCAGCAAGGCTTGGTTTCCGAAGACGATGTTGTTGTAGATGTCGGCCTGGTTGTTGGCTTCTTCCAGCTCGACGTGGAGTCCGCCGCCTTCGGCCCCGGCGCTGTTGCCGTAGATCGTGTTGTTGGTCGCGACCAAGCTGCCGCCGGGGTTGAAGATATTGACCGTCAGGCCGCCGCCGAGCTCGGTCGAGGTGTTGCTCGCAATGATATTGTTGGTCACAACGATGAAGGAGGTGCTGGCGTTGATCGCCAAGCCGCCGGCTTCGCCATCGGCTTCGTTGCCGCTGATCAGGTTTCCGCTGATCACGATGCCGCCGTCGGAAACGAACAGGCCGCCGCCACCGCCGCTGCCCGCGGTCGAGGTGTTTGCGGTGACCTGATTATTGCGGAATTCCACGGTGCCGGTGCCGCCGTGTCCGACCGAGAAAGCGCCGCCGAGCAGGGCTTCGTTGCCCTCGAAAATGCAGCCGACGATCGAGACGTCGCCAGCCCCGAAATCGATGCCGGCGTTGATGTCGAGGGCCCCGCCGTCCTCGCCGGAGACGTTTTGGGTAAAGGTCACTTGAGAGATGGAAACGTCGGCTTCGTCGGCGAAGATCATGAGCGCGCCGCCGTCTTCGAGCGGGTCCTCGCATCGCTCGAACACCAAGCCCGAGATCGTCACGTCGGCGTTGGTGTCATCGACCAGCGATCCCGGTGCAAGCTGCAGGCAGGGAACGGTGAGGTTGCTGCTGAGCACCGGCGGGGTCGAGTCGGCGTTCCGGATCGTGATCGGGAAGTTTTCCCCGACCGCCGGGGTATAAACCAGGGTCGCGCTCAGATTGTAGTCGCCGCCGGTCACCTCCAGGATGTCGCCCTGCGCGTTGCTTGCCGCCAAGTCGAGGCATTCTTGGAAGCTGCCCTCGAGGTCGGCGCAGCTGTTGCCGGTTCCCGGGACGACGGTCAGAGTGGCGGAGTGGAGGGGAAGGGGCAGGGAGAGGATCGCGAGCAGGGTGAGGAGCAGGCGTCGGCGCATAGGACCTCCAAGCTCCTAACCCCGGCCCGCAAGCTAACGATTGGCCGGCTTGGCGGCAAGGGAATTCCATGGACCCCAAGGTCAAAAACGGACATAGGAAAGGCCCATGAGCAACGGCCCCTTGCCGCCCGAAACCTCGCAAGATCCGCTGAATGCCCTCGCCGAAGAGGACACGGTCGAAACCGCCGCCCCCAAGATGGTGGGCCGGGCCGGGATGGTCGGCCTCGTGACCCTGCTCAGCCGCTTCTTCGGCTTGGCCCGCGACTCGGCCATCGCTTACGTGCTGGGCACCCGCGCGTCAGCCGACGCTTTCTACGTCGCTTTCCGGATTCCCAACTTGCTCCGCCGGCTCTTGGCCGAAGGCAACCTGACCATGTCCTTCGTGCCGGTCTTCACCGAGTCGCTGAAGCGCTCGAAGCAGGAGGCCAAGGACGTCGTCGACATCACTTTCAGCCTCTTGCTGATTCTGCTCTCGATCGTCACGGTCGCCGGCGTCCTCGGCGCGGCCTTTTTCGTTCGCATGACCGCCCTCGGCTTCACCGAGGACCCCGAGAAATTCGAGCTCACGGTTCTGCTGACCCGCATCACCTTTCCCTATATCTTCCTGGTCTCGCTGGGCGCCTTGGCGATGGGGATCCTGAACGCCAGAAAGCGCTTCTTCGCCCCGGCCTTCTCGCCGGTTTTGCTCAACGTCGGGATCATCCTGGGGGCGGTGCTGCTCTCGCGCCATTTCGCGACGCCTTCGATCGGAATCGCCTGGGGCGTCATCGTCGGCGGCGTCCTCCAGCTCTTGATCCAAATTCCGCGCTTGATCAAGGAGGGCTTCTTTCCGCGCTTGAATTTCAATTGGCGCCATCCAGGCGTCAAAAAGATCGCCAAGCTGATGCTGCCGAGCATTTACGGTTCGGCGGTTTATCAGATCAATCTCTTGGCGATCACCTTCATGGCCTCCTATTTGCCGACCGGCGCGGTCAGCTACCTTTGGTATGCCGACCGGGTGATCGAGTTCCCCTTGGGCGTTTTCGCGATTTCCTTGGCCACCGTCGTCCTGCCGACGCTTTCGGAGCATGCCGCCGACCGGGACTTTTTCAAGATGAAGGCGGCCTTTCGTCGGGCCTTGTCGACGGTTTGGCTGGTGAACATCCCGGCCGCGGTCGGCTTGGCGGTCTTGGCCGAGCCGATCATCTCGGTGCTTTTCTACCGCGGCGGCTTCACCCAGGAGTCGACCCGGCTGACCGCCCAGACCTTGCAGTGTTTCGCCCTCGGCTTGCCCTTCGTCTCGGCGACCCGGATCACGACCTCGGCCTTCTATGCCGTCCAGAACGCCAAGAAGCCGGTCATCGCCGCCAATGTCGCGGTGGTGGTGAACATCCTGGCCGGCCTGGCCTTGATCGGCCCCCTCCAGCACCGGGGCCTGGCCCTGGGCGTTTCCTTGGGATCGGTGGCGAACTTGCTGGTCCAAATGTGGCAATACCGCAAAGAGGTCGGCCCGCTGGCCTTGCGCAAGATGGCCGGTTCGGTGGCGAAGATGGCGGTCGCCGCTTTGCTGATGGCGGCGGCCTTGCTCGCGATCCATCGATTTTGGGATTGGACCTTCGCGCCGTTTTTGGAGCGCCTTCTCTACTTGACCGCCTTGATCGGAACGGGCGCGCTGGTTTACGCCCTCGCCGTTCTTGTCTTGAAACCGGAAGGGGCTCAGGAGCTCTTGGCGAGATTCCGGCGCCGGCGTCTTCGGGGCCGGAACTCTGGGGCTTAATTCCCTTGATTTTACCGGCCAAGCCGCCTAACCCTCCGCTAAACCTTTGGATTTTGGAATTATGGAAGAGAATCCCTATTATCTCCAACGGCTGGAAAAGCTGAAGCAGCTCCGCGATCAGGGCCTCAATCCCTTTCCCAACGACTTGGAAGTCACCCACACCAGCGGCGGCATCCTCGCCAAGTACGAGTCGATGCCGAAAGACCGGCTCGAAGCCGAGAAAATCCCGGTCAAGGTCGCCGGCCGCATCATGCTGCTGCGATCTTTCGGCAAGGCGGCCTTCGCCAAGTTGAAGGATCGGGGAGGGCGGATCCAAGCCTACATCAAGAAGGACGCGGTCTCGGCCGAGGATTACGCGGCTTTCGAAAAGGCCGAGCTCGGCGACTTCCTCTGGGTCGAGGGCTACCTTTTCCGCACCAAGACCGACGAGCTTTCGATCCACGTCGAGAAGTTGAAGCTCATCGTCAAGACTCTCCAGCAATTGCCCGAGAAGTTCCATGGCCTGACCGACGTCGAGGCCCGTTACCGCCAGCGCTACGTCGATCTCATCATGAACGACGAGGTCAAGGACGTTTTCCTCAAGCGGTCGCTCATCATCCAGAAGATTCGTAACTTCCTCGCCGAGCGGAGCTTCGTCGAGGTCGAAACCCCGATGATGCAGCCGATCCCCGGCGGCGCCGCGGCCAAGCCCTTCGTGACCCATCACAATGCGCTCGACATGAAGCTTTATCTTCGAATTGCGCCGGAGCTCTACCTCAAGCGGCTGGTGGTCGGCGGTATCGAGCGGGTCTTCGAGATCAACCGCAATTTCCGCAACGAGGGCATCAGCATCCAGCACAATCCCGAGTTCACGATGCTGGAATTCTACCAGGCCTATGCGACCTACCAGGATTTGATCGGGTTGACCGAAGACATGCTCTCCAGCCTGGCTCAAGACGTCACCGGTTCGACCGACCTGATTTATCAAGAAACCAAGATCAGCTTCGCCAAGCCCTTCAAGCAGATCACGCTCAAGGACTCGCTGGTCGAGATCGGCGGCTTCGACCCGGCCATTTTGACTTCGCGGGAAAAAGCCCTGGCCGAGGCCAAGCGCTTGGAGATCCATCTCAAGAAGGAGAAGGAGGGCCTCGGCGCCATCCTCACCGAGCTCTTCGAGGAGACGGTCGAGAAGAAGCTGATCCAACCGACCTTCGTCACTCAGTATCCGACCGAGGTTTCGCCGCTGTCCCGGCGAAACGAGAAAGATCCCGAGGTCACCGACCGCTTCGAGCTCTTCATCTATGGCCGCGAGATCGCCAACGGCTTCAGCGAGCTCAACGATCCCATCGATCAGAAAGAGCGCTTCGTGAAGCAGGTCCAAGCCCGCGAAGCCGGCGACGAAGAGGCCATGTATCTCGATCAGGACTTCGTCACCGCCCTGGAGTACGGCATGCCGCCGACGGCCGGCGAAGGCATCGGCATCGACCGGCTGACCATGCTGCTCACCGACCAGCCCTCGATCCGCGACGTGATCTTGTTTCCGCATATGAGGCACAAGAGTTGACTCCTCCCCCTCCTTTGTAAGGAGGGGGCAGGGGGAGGTAGAGAGTTGATTGGTTCGCAAAATTTTGCACTTCTGCCATCTCTCTACCCCACCCTAAAACAAGTTTGGAAAGGTCTATTGGACTATCGCAGAGTTTGCCTGGCGCCATTAAGGCGCCAGTTTTCCTCCTTGCTCCCCTTACAAAGGGGAGGGGACTGAGAATGAAGGCCCAAACCTTTCTCGCCAGCAAATTCCTCTCCGGCAAAAGACGGCGCTTCTTTGTTTCTTTCCTCACCGCCATGGCGGTGGCCGGCGTGGCCATCTCGGTGATGGCCTTCATCGTGGTCCAAGGCGTGATGGTCGGCTTCGCCAAGGACCTCCAAGCCAAGGTCATCGGCTTTTCGCCTCACCTCTCGCTCAAGCTGAAGTCGGGTGAGGCGATTTCGGCTTCCATGCTGCAAAAAATTTCAGCCGAGCCCGGCGTCGAGCGGGCGACGGCTTATCTTGAAGGCGAGGCGGTGCTCCGCACCGACGACGACGAAGTCCAAGGCGTGCGGCTTCGAGGCCTCGAGGCCGGCGACCCGCGGTTTCCGTCGACCATGAAGGTTCATTTCGAGGAAGGCGAGGATTGGAGCTCGCTCCAAGCCAAAGACGAGGAGCTGCCGGGCATTCTTTTGGGCCGGGAGATGGCTGCCAGCCTCGGGATTGTCCCGGCGCTGTTGGAAGAGGTCGAGCTGCTTTATCCCTTCGGCACGGTCGGTCCCACCGGCGAGGTCGAGCCCAACGTCCGGCGCTTCCGGGTGGTCGGCACTTTTCGATCCGGCTATTTCGAATACGACAACAAATTCGCCATCGCCGCCTTGCCTGAGCTCCAAAGGCTCTTCGGCGACCATGCCTCGGTTCAGATAGGCGTCTATTTCGCCGATCCCCGCCGGGCCGCTCCCGAGCGCCAGCGGTTTCAAACGCTGGCCGGCGCGAGCGAGACTTCGACTTGGCAGGAGCGCAACGCCCGGCTCTTTTCGGCCCTGAAGCTGGAGCGACTCGGCATGATCGTGGTCTTGAGCCTGATGAGCGTCCTCGCTTCCTTCAACATCCTTTGCATGCTGATGCTGGTGGTCTTCGAGCGCCGCCGGGACTTGGCGCTGCTCAAGGCCCTGGGCCTGAGCGAGCCCGGCATCTCGGGAATCTTTTATCGGGCCGGCCTCTGGATCGGCGCGGTCGGCGGGTTGCTCGGCTTGGGCGGCGGCCTTTTCCTGGCATGGGCGATCCGGGTCGCGAAGATTCGTCCGCCGGCGCCTTATTATCTCGAAACCTTTCCGGTCGATTTGCAGCCCGGAACGATCGCCCTGACTTTGCTGCTGGCCTTGGTCTTGAGCCTGGCCGCGGCGGTATTGCCGGCGAGGGAAGGCCGCAAGATGACCGTGATCGAAGCCTTGCGTTACGAGTGAAATCCCCCCTTTGAAAAAGGGGGGAAGGGGGGATTTAAAGCGATGGAGTTGAGCACAATGCACCGAAGCCAAAACCGCGGTGCTTTTTCAAATCCCCCCTGGCCCCCCTTTTTCAAAGGGGGGAATAGGGAGTTCTCGCGATGAGCTGGAAA
>DATEDP010000003.1 GCA_035281585.1 bacterium | reverse complement strand
GGCGCCGCGAACCGGGCGCAGTTTCCCATGCAAGGTAAGCTCGCCCATCAGCGCATAGCCTTCGATGGCCCGAGGGTCGACGACCCCGGAGGCCGCCAAAAGGCCGAGAGCGATGGGAAGATCGTAGGCCGTGCCCTGTTTTTTGACGTCGGCCGGAGCCAGGTTGAGGGTGATGCGGTGGAAAGGAAATTCATAGCCGCAGTTGTGAATGGCGGCGATGACCCGGTCTTTGGATTCCCGCACCGCGCTTTCGGGCAAGCCGACGGTGGACCATCCGGGCAAGCCTTGGCCGATGTCGACTTCGACGTGGATGGGGAAGGCATCGATACCGAGGATTCCGGCCGAGAGCAGGGTGACGGTGCTCATGGTGGGGTTAGAAGCAAAGTTTGAGCCATGTCATTCCGAGCGAGGCGAGGAATCTCATACCCACCAAGGTGGCGTAAAAACCTGGTATCCTATTTGCTTCTTTCACCCGGATGAAGGCGAAAATTTATTATGTTTATCTGCTGACTAATCGCTCCGGGACCTTGTACGTCGGTGTCACCAATGATCTTCGACGCCGGCTTTGGGAACACTCTTCAAAAAACAAGGAGGGCTTTACGTCAAGCTATAACTTGAATCGTCTAATTTACTTTGAAGCGTTTGAGGAGGTCAGGCTTGCGATCGCTCGTGAAAAACAAATTAAGTCCTGGTCTCGAATCAAAAAAATCAATTTGGTTCGAAAATCGAACCCGTCATTTAAGGATCTCACGACCGTAATATAGAATAGAGGACGGAGCTATAGCCGGCTTGGTGGGTATGAGATTCCTCGCTTCGCTCGGAATGACAGCATCAGTGATCCAGGCCCAAGCCCGCCAAATAGCGCTCGGCATCCAAGGCCGCCATGCAACCCATGCCGGCGGCGGTGATGGCTTGGCGGTAGGTGTGGTCGACGCAGTCGCCGGCCGCGAAGACGCCGGGGATGTCGGTGTGGCTGCCCTTGGTCGTCAGGATGTAGCCGTTGGCGTCGGTCGACAATTCGGGGACGAAGGCCGAGTTGGGGACGTGGCCGATCGCCACGAAGATGCCGTCGACCTTGAGCTCGCGGCTTTCGCCGGTTTTGAGATTCTTGAGCCGGACGCCGGTGACCTCGTTTTTGCCCTCGCTCAGGATGTCCTCGACGACGGTATCCCAGACGAACTCGATCTTTTCGTTCTTGAAGGCCCGCTCCTGCATGATCTTGCTGGCCCGAAGCTCGTGCCGGCGGTGAACCAGATAGACCTTTTTGGCGAATTTGGTGAGAAAGGTCGCCTCCTCCATCGCCGAATCGCCGCCACCGACGACGACCAGGTCGGCGCCGCGGAAAAAGGCGCCGTCGCAGGTGGCGCAGGTCGATACCCCGCGGCCCATCAATTTCTTCTCGGCGTCCAGGCCGATCAGCTTGGGCGAGGCGCCGGTCGCGATGATCACCGCATGAGCCAAGATCTCGCCTTGACCGAGCTGGATCTTCTTGGGGTTGGACTTGAGGTCGGCGCCGATCACTTGGTCAAAGAGGATCTGGGTGCCGAAGCGCTCGGCTTGCTTGCGCATCCGGTCCATCAGCTCGGGACCCATGATGCCTTCGGGAAAGCCGGGAAAATTTTCGACGTCGGTCGTGGTGGTGAGTTGGCCGCCGGGCAGGGTGCCATCGATGACGACGGGATTGAGGTTGGCCCGGGCCGCGTAGATGGCGGCGGTGAGTCCGGCGCCGCCGGACCCGACGATGACGATTTTATGAATATTGTCGGTCATGAAAGACCGCTAACCGTTTGAGCCGACCTTGTCAAATCTCAAGGGCCGTACTCGTCGACCGGATTGCGGGTGCCCGGGCCCGGAGGCATGCCCGAGGGACCGCCGTTGCCCGGGCGGTCGGCCAAGCCGAAATAGAGCGAGCCGGCCGCGGCGCCGCAGATGATCGCGCCGCCCAAGTCGAAGAGCCAACTCTTGCCGTTCATGTCGAGCTTGTGGGCCAAAAGATTGCCGCCGGCGGCGCAGAGACCCGAAGCGCCCAGGGCCAAGCCCATGCCTTGGGTGTAGTAGCGCTCCTGCGAGCCTTTTTTCATGGCGAAGGATCCGCCGAAGGCGCCGAAGCCGGCCACACCGACACCGGCCTCGCCGACTAGGGTCCATTTGCGGAGCCCGAGGTGGGGCTTGTCCTCGGGCCTGAGATCCAAGTTGATGTCGATCGCCGAGCTGCGGGCCCAAACGATCAAATCTTCCAGGGCTTTTTTGTTCGAGCTGAGCAAGTCGAAGTTCCCGCTTTCATAGAAGGTGTCGACCGACTGGATCTTCTTGTCGTCGAAGACTTCCATCTTGCCGCCGCGCTCGAAGAGCGTCTTCAGCAGGTGAAGAACCGCAGCCAGCGCCCGGTTGTAGCTGGGTCCCGACTTGGCCGCCGCCCAGGTGCGGAGGTCGCGGTCGATCTTCGACATGTCGAAGCTGTAAACTTCCTTTTGGCCTTCGGTCTTGACCTTCATATGGCGAAGGATGATCTCGAGGGCGGCCTTTCTTTCCACAGTGTTGCCGTACTTGATCAGCAGGTATTCCTTGAAAGCCTCTTGCGGCGGCTGGGCCGCGAGCAGGTCCACCATCTCTTGCTGGGCGGCCTTCTCGTATTGGCCCTGAATGAACTTGGCCCGGATCTCGAAATCTTTCTGGTACTCCGGCTTGAGCTGGGAGTTTTGCAGGGTCTTCATGGCCTCGGCGATGAAGGCGTAGAAGTTCTTGGAGGCGTCGTAGTCCGGATCGACCTTGGAGAGCAGGTCGTTGTAGGCCTTGGCGGTTTCCTTGATCTCGCCGGCATACAGGTAAAGATTGTAGCCGTTCTCGGCCATGATGTGGTTGGCGAAGAGGAAGACCAAGAAGTTGATGCTGCGCAGCTTCAGCTCCTTGCTGAGCTGGGCCGACTTGTCCATCTTGGGCTTCATCGCCGCCCAGAACTTCTCGCGGGCCGTGAAGACTTGCTGAAGCCATTCCACCCGGGTCCGGCTTTCCGGCGTCAGCTTGGGATCGGCCGCCAGCTTGGCGATCACCTTCTCGACGCTGGTTCCCAAGGTCGGATCGACGAAGGTCGACAGAGCCGCCCGGATCGTGTTGATCTGGAGCTCCTTCATCTTTTGATGCTTGGGATCGAGCTGGCCGAAGGCGACGAAGTTGGCGAAGAAATTGGTCCAACCCGCGACGGCTCGGAGCTTGGTGTCCTGGTCGGTGCCTTCGATGACGATTTTATCCATCAAGGCCGAAGGGCTTTTCTCATCGCCCAGGATCTTGATGAACTCACCGCGCACCCGGAGGTAATCGACGAGCAAGCGCGAAGGCGGGTTGTAACCGGGGAAGGCCTTCGTGACCTTGGCCGCATCGGCCGCGGCCAGTTGGAAGCTCTGGCCCTTGCGCTCAAGCGTGAAGATGGATCCGGAAGTGGCTTCCTCGACCGAGACTTTGCAGGGATCTTGGCTGGCGTCGACCGGCGGATCGGTGCATTCGGTGGCGCGGTTCTGGATGGTGACAAAATTATGAATCGGATCGGCCATGGCATTCGCCTCTGAATGAGGGAATAGGCAGAAACACCATCGCCGGGAGAATGGCCCCTTCAACAGCCGCCTTAAAAGCGGTCGATGTGCCCCTTACCAAATCCCCAGGTCCAATAAAATCAGTCACTTATAAAGGTCAAGCGACGGATTACCAGGGTTATCTAGCAAGAGTCTTTTCGGAATGAAAACCCAATAGTTGCTATCTATGCCCCTTAAGGGCCGTAGGGGTCGACCGGGTAGCGGGTGCCGGGGTCGACGGGGCCGGGAGGCTGAGGTCCCAGGCTCCAGGGGTTGGGATTGACGGTGAAGCCATAGACCAAGCCGCCGACGGCGCCGCCGACCAAGGCCCCGACGAAGTCGAAGGCCCAGGAGTGCTTATCGACGTCGAAGGCGTAGGAGAGGGCATTGCCGGCCGCGGCCCCCAGGCCCGAGGCGCCGAGGATGACCCCGGCGCCTTGGCCATAATACTTGCCGTCCGAATACTGCAGCGGGATCATGGCCGCGGCCACGGTGAAGCCGGTGGCCCCGATGGCCAACTCGCTGGTCAAGGTCCATTTGCGGAGCCCGACATGGGGAGTGACCGGCGGCAGGCCCGATTCGCTTTTGGATTTGCGGCGGGCCCAGACGATGAGGTCTTCCAGCGCCGTCTTCTGGGCTCCCATGATCGGGAAGCTGTTGTAGAAATCGTCGGATTCCTGAACCTTCTTTCCCCAGTAGATTTGAATCTTGGAGTTCCGCTCGAAGAGCTCCTTGAGCAGGGACAGCAAGGCGTCGGTGGCCGACTTTTGCTGGTCGGCCGGCAGGCCGTCGATCCAAGTCCGGATATCGGTCGCCGCTCCGACCATGTCGACCGAGGGAATCGGCGCCTCCGGCTTGCTTTTCACCTTCATGCGCTTGAGGAAGATGTCCAAGGCCGCGCCCCGGTGGGCGCCTTGCCCGTATTTGATGCGGAGGTATTCCCGGTAGGCCGTTTCCTCGGGCTTGGCGGCCAGCAAGGTCAGCGTTTCCTGCTGGCCTTTCTTTTCATATTCGGCCTCGACGAAGTTCACCCGTTGGCGGAAATCAGGCAGGTACTCGGTCGGGATGTCGAGCGATTTCAAGCCCCGCATCACCGACGACATGTAGGCGTAATAGTTCTTGGAGGAGTCGTAGCTCGAATCGATCTTGCTCAGGATGTCGTCGAAATTCTGGGCGGTCTTTTGCACGCCGCTCGAATAGAGATAGTTGGCGTAACCTTTGTCGGCCATCAGGTGGTTGGCCATGAGGAAGGTGAGGATCTGCGAGGACTTCATCTTGAGCTCGTCGCTTAAGCCCTGGGACTTATCCATCATCGGCTTTTCGATTTGCCAGATCTTCTCCCGGACCGACTGGACCACCAGCAGCCATTCGGCCCTTTTCTTGGCTTCGGCGCTCAGCTTGGGGTTGCTCTTGATCGCGGTGAGGATTTTTCCGACCAAGGTGTTCAGGGTCGGGTCGACCGACATGTAGGTCATGATCCCGATGACGTCTTCCTGGAACTTCTTGGAGGCATCGGAATTCGGGCTGAGGCTGCCGTGCGAGATGAAGCTGGCCACGTAGTTGGTCCAGCCTTCGAGGACTTCCTCGGTGCTTTGGCCCCCGCTCAGCTTGATCTGCTTGAGGATCGCGGCCGGCTTGGCCTTGTCGCCCAAAAGCTTGAAAAATTCACTGCGCACCAGGAGGTATTCCCCGATTTGGCGGGCCGGCGGTGAATAGGAAGGGAAGAGCCGGGCGACTTTGGCCTTGTCGGCGGCGGCCACACTGTAGCGGTCGCCGCTGCGCTCAAGGACGAAGGACTCCTCGAGGTTCGTCTCGAAGACGTCGATTTTACAGGGATCTTTGGAGGGATCGGGAGCGGCTTGCGTGCAGTCGGAGGAGTTTCCGCCCACGATCTTGAATCGGGTATAGACCGGATCGGCCATGGCTGTGCCCACCTATGGTTAGGTTTAGCGACACGCCCGAGCCGAATTCTCGTGTCTTTATCCCGTAATTTTCGACGAAAAGCTAAAGAAGTTGCTGGCAATTGTCATTCCGAGGAGCAAAGCGACGAGGAATCCCTGCGGAGCTTCTTGGCGCCAAGAAACTCCGCAAGGATCCCTCGCTCCGCTCGGGATGACGGTACGCCGGACGCCGGTATGACAACGCCTAAAACGGAATGTCGTCGTCGGCCTCGACCGGGACGGCTTCCTCGATGCCGGGCGAGCCGCCGCGGGCGCTGCGGGCCGGCCGGCCTTCGCTTCGCTCGCCCCGTTCGCCGGGTCCGCCGAGGAATTGGATGGTCTGAGCGACGATCTCGGTGGTGTAACGCTTGTTGCCGTCCTTGTCGTTCCATTCCCGGGTCTGGAGCCGGCCCTCGATGTAAACCGGCCGGCCCTTGGACAGGTACTCGCCGCAGAGCTCGGCCAGCTTGCTCCACACCACGATCTTGTGCCACTCGGTCCGTTCTTCCTTCTTCCCATCCTTGCTCAGCCAAGATTCGTTGGTGGCGATATTGAAGTTGGCGACGGCGGTGCCGCTCGGGGTGTATTTCACCTCGGGATCGCTGCCGAGGTTGCCGATCAAAATCACTTTATTGACGCTGGCCATATTTTCCTCCGGGTTTGGTTCGCCATTGCATAGTGAAAATTAGTTATTTCAGCAAGCTCTGTGCCAGCGCGTCGCGCTCTTTTTTCCAGTCCGGGTAGTCTCGTTCGAGGTCGCCGGGCGGCAGCCGGTCGAAGGCCTGAAGCTCGGTCTTGGCTTCGTCGGTTTCCCCGGTTTGCTCCAGGGCCTTGGCCAGAAAGAGCCGGTTGAGCGGGTAGTCCGGGGCCAATTTCACCGCTTCCCGGAAATAGGTCACCGATTTGTCCAGATCCTGGGTGATGTTCTTGGGGTTGAGCGAGAAGGAGGGGGCCTGGGAATAAATGTTGCCCAAGACCCGGTAGCAGCCGGCTTGTTCGAAATCCGGACGGACTTCGATCAGGGTTTCGCAGTTCCGCACCATGGTCTTGAGGCCCCGCTGGTAATTGGGGATGTGGTGGCGGATGTAAATCCCGGTGTTGAGGGTTTCGAAATAGAGGCAGGCCGGTTCTTGGGGCGCCGACTTGAGGCACTTTTGGGCGTAGACGATGCCCTCATGGGAGAATTTCAGCTTTTCATCCTTGGAGCTCGCCGATTGGGCCTGGCCGTAGGCGCGCCGCGAGGCTTGGCCCAGCTCCTCGGAGCTGCGCAAACTGGCCAAATCCGACGGCATGCTTTTGGGCGCGGCGCAGGCGAAGAGGGCTAGTGGCGTGGCGAGTGCGGCGAGGGCGTGGATCTTCCGAAACATGGTGCGCGTCCTAAGCGGGGAACCCCGCTTTGTCAACGCCATGCTGTACAAGGGTCTTGCCAATTTTGACAGCCTGTGTCACAAACGCGCCCGGACCTAAAACCACAACTTTTCGAAATCGCCGAGGTGTCGCTTGGGCTCAAGATCTTTCGATCTTGTTCGTGAAACAAGTGCAAGCTCGGGAGAGCCGGCCTTCAGCTTCGAGTGCGAGCCGGTCGCTGTTCCCTTCGAATTCGGAGAAGAGCTTGCGCGGCCCGAGCGGAGCATCCCGCCGGCCCAATGCAAGGTGATCGCCATCGCCAGCGGCAAGGGCGGCACCGGCAAGACCACCTTCACCACCAATCTCGGCATCACTTTCAGCCGCCGCGGCTTGCGGGTCCTGATCCTCGACGCCGACTTCGGTTTGGCCAACGACCACCTCCTGCTCGGCCTCGAGCCGCAGGGCGATATCGGCGACGTCCTGGCCGGCCGGCGCGCCCTGCAGGACGTGCTCCTGACCGGGCCGGGCGGAGTCAAGCTCCTGCCCGGCGGCATGGGATCGAGCCAGCTCTCCAGCCTCGAGCCCTACGAAATCGCCATCCTCTCGCGGGAGCTGGGCAGCTTGGAGCCGCAATTCGATCTGGTCTTGGTGGATTTGGCGGCGGGGATTTCGCCGGCCAACCTCCGTTGGCTGAGGCCGGCCCATGAGACCGTCCTGGTGACGAATCCCGAGGTCACCGCCTTGATCGACGCCTACGGTTTGATCAAGTGCATCGCCCAGGAGCTGCCCGAGCGGGTCGAGTTCAACTTGGTGCTCAACCGGGTGAAGGACGAGGCCGAGGCCCACGGCGCCTTGAAGAAATTGCGCGGCGTGGTGGCCAAGCATCTCCAGAACGTTCGGCTCAATTTATTGGGTTACGTGCCCTTCGATCGGTACTTGCTGCATTCGATCGCCATCCAGGAGCCGGTCGTCCTCTCCCACCCGCGGGCCTTCGTGACTTCCTGCTTGAAGGGCATCGAGCAGAAGCTCCATGCCCGTTTCCGCGCTTGGGAGAAGAAGCAGGATCGCGACGCCGAAAGCCCCTCCTATTTTGCCCGGCTCGTCCAACAAGGTTAGGATTTTGATATCGGTAGACCGGGGGCTTTAGCCCCCGGCGTCAGGGCCTGAAGGCCCTGACCTACGGGTTATAATAGGTTTTGAAATGAGTTCTAAAAAATTCTGGCAACGGGGTTCGGTCTCCAAGATGTTGGAGAAACCGGGAAAAGCTTTCAAAAATACCTTCCGGGTGGTGCGGGGACGGAAAGGCGATTTCGAAGCCTTGGCCAAGGTCCTGCCGGCGAGCTTCGCCAAGCTGGAGCGCGGCGCCGAAGTCCTCGATCAAGGTTTTCCGATCCGGGAAGGCGAGTCGCGGATCGATTATCTGCTGGGCAATCCGGCCGGCGAGTTGACCTTCGTTTGGCTGCAGCGCCAATGCAATTCGGAAAGCCTTTCCCGCTTGCTGCCCGACTACCATTGGATTCAAAAGAATTGCGGAATCTGGACCCATCTTTTTCCCCAAGCCTTGAAAAGCCAGCAGCTCCAGATGAGGGTATGGATTTTCGCCCTCGAGATCGACGCCGACCTGCAATACCTCCTGGCTTACCTCCAAGGCGTCCGGATCCAAGTTTTCCATGCCCGCCGCGAGGGAGAAGCTTGGCGCTTCCGCCCTTGGAAGATGGGGAAAAATGCCAGCTTGGCCGAAACCCCCAAACCGGCGCCGATGTCGGTTCCGGCTCCGGTTCGGCCGGCCGCGCCGCTCCTGACTCGGGAGGAGATCAACGATCTCTTGGGCGAAGTTCAGGCTCCGGCCGAGCGGAGGTGGCAGGAAGACGAAGACACCGATCCGCACTATCAACCGTAGGTGTTGTCATTCCGAGGCCCAAAGGGGCCGAGGAATCTCCTACCTCCTTGGTGGGTATGAGATCCCTCGCTGGCGCTCGGGATGACAGGATCCCTGACGGAATCCTGTCACTCGGGGATTGATCTTTTCGACGAATTCAGCCTAAGCAGGACAAGTCCATGAAAGGCCTGAACATTATTATAATGGCCGCAGGCAATTCCACCCGGCTCAAATCCCGTCTCACCAAGGTGATGCAACCGCTCTGCGGCTTGCCCCTGATCGATCATATTCTGCGCACTGCCCGGAGCTTGCGGCCGCAAAAGATCGCTCTCGTCGTCGGCAACCACAAGGAAGCCTTGATCGACCACCTCCGCGGCCAAAAAGATTTGATCTTCGCCCATCAAAAAGAGCGGCGCGGCACCGCCCATGCCGCTCAGATCGGCTTGAAGGCCCTGGGCAGGGTCTCGGGTCCGATCCTGGTCTTGAGCGGCGACGTTCCTTTGCTGAAAATTGAAACCTTGAAGCGCCTGCTTCGGCTCGGCGCGGCCCGGCCGCTTTCCTTGGTGACGGCGGTGCTGGCCGATCCCTTCGGCTATGGCCGCCTGCTGCGCGACGGCGAGGGCCGGGTTTACGGGATCGTCGAGGAAAAGAACGCCAGCCCCGAGGAACGGCAGATCAACGAGATCAATGCCGGGATTTATTGCGTGGAAGCCGGATTTTTCGGCCGGGCCCTGTCCAAAGTGAAGCCCGATCCCATCAAGAAGGAATATTACCTGACCGACTTGGTCGAGATCGCGGTGGGCGAGGGCATTCCGGTCCACACCGTTCCGGCCGAGGACAGCCGGGAGATCCTGGGCGTCAACACCCGGGCCGAGCTGGCCTATTTGCAGCAAGTTCGCCGAGGCGAGCTGGTTGCCATGCATTTGGACAAGGGCGTCGGGATGGAAGATCCGGCCTCGGTCTACATCGACGAAGGGATTGCGATCGGGGAAGACAGTTATTTGGGGCCGGGAGTGCATTTGAAAGGGAAGACCAAGGTTGGCCGCGCCTGCCGGATCGAGACCGGCTGCGTCCTGGTCGACGCCCAGCTCGGAGACGAAGTCGAGGTCAAGGCCTACAGCCATCTTCAAGATTGCCGAGTGAAGGCCAAGGCCATCCTCGGGCCTTTCGCCCGGCTTCGGCCCGGCAGCTTGGTCGAGGAAGAGGCCCACGTCGGGAATTTCGTCGAATTGAAAAAGACCCGGCTGGGTCGCGGCAGCAAGGCCAACCATCTGAGCTATCTCGGTGACGCCGTGATCGGGAAGGGCGTTAACGTCGGTGCCGGGACCATCACTTGCAATTACGACGGCAAGAATAAATTCCAAACCCGGCTCGACGACGGGGTTTTCGTCGGCAGCGACACCCAGTTGGTCGCGCCGGTGCGGGTCGGCAAGGGGGCTTATATCGGCGCCGGCACCACCGTGACCAAGAACGTGCCTCCGGGCTCGCTCGCGGTCTCGCGGGTCGAGCAGAAGAACATTCGGAATTACAAGAAGCGATAGGCTATGTGCGGAATCGTCGGATACATCGGTGAAAAGGGGGCGGCGGAGATCCTGCTCGACGGGCTCTCGCGCCTGGAATACCGGGGCTACGATTCGGCCGGCATCGCGGTCCTCGACGGCGGTCGCTTCGAGATCCTGCGGG
>DATEDP010000002.1 GCA_035281585.1 bacterium | reverse complement strand
ATCGCCGACCTTCCCTTTTTGGAAAAACGGAATTTTTCCGACGTCGAGATCCGCGGCCTCGCCTCCCATACCGACGGCATCCAGCCCGGCGACCTCTTCGTCGCGATCCATGGCACCAAGGTCGACGGCCATCACTTCGTCGAGAACGCGATCGCCAAGGGCGCGGCGGCCCTGATCGTCGAGCGCGACCTGCCGATCTCGAAAAAAATCCCGGTCTTCAAGGTCGGCAACAGCCGGGCTTCGCTGAGCCGCCTCTCGGCCGCCTGGTACGGCCATCCCTCGCGGGAGCTCCCGGTCCTCGGCGTCACCGGAACCAACGGCAAGACCACCATCACTTACCTGCTCGAAGCCATCCTGAAGGCCGGCGGCTTCAATCCCGGCATCTGCGGCACCATCGGCTCGCGCTACAACCAGGTCCGAATCCCCAACAGCCACACCACCCCCGAATCGATCCAGATCCACCGCTTGCTCCGGGAGATGCGGGAAGCCAAGGTCGACGCGGTGGCGATGGAGGTCAGCTCCCACGCGGTCGACATGCGACGGGTCGAAGATATCGCCTTCGACGTCGCGATCTTCACCAACTTGACGCCGGAGCACCTCGATTATCACAAGAGCATGGAGCTCTATTACGAGTCGAAGAAGCGGCTCTTCACTCACCTGCTGCCCCAGGGCAAAGGCCCCCAGCGAGCCGTCGTCAACGCCGACGACCGCTTCGGCCAGAAGCTGATCGACTCGCTCTCGGGCAAGCCGTTGTGGACTTATTCGATCCAAGCCCAGAGCAAATGGGATCTCTATGCCCGGGAGTGGCACTCCGATTTGGCGGGAACCCGGGCCAAGGTCGCCACTCCCGAGGGCGTGGCCGATTTTTCCTCGCCGCTGATCGGCGCCTTCAATCTTTCCAACGTCCTGGCCGCAACCGGCGCGGCGTTGAGCCTCGACGTCCCGCTGCCGGCGGTGGCCGAGGCGGTGGCCGGCTTCGGCGGCGTCCCCGGCCGCTTGGAGCGGATCGAAAATTCCCGCGGCATTCACGTCTTCGTCGATTACGCCCACACCCCCGACGCCCTGCACAACGTCCTGCGGGCGCTCCAAGGCTTGAACCCGCCCAAGATCGTCACCGTTTTCGGCTGCGGCGGCGATCGCGACCGGGCCAAGCGGCCGATCATGGGCCGGGAAGTCGCCCGGCTCTCCCACGTCGCCGTCCTGACCAGCGACAATCCGCGCACCGAGGACCCCGAGCAGATCCTGCGCGAGATCGTTCCCGGCGTCGAGGAGGGCGGCATGACCTTGAACCGCGACGCCTTCATCGAGACCGATCGGCGCAAGGCCATCGCCAAGGCGGTCGAGCTGGCCAAGCCCGGCGAAGTCGTCCTGATCGCCGGCAAGGGCCACGAGGACTATCAGATCTTAGGTACCGAAAAAGTCCACTTCGACGACCGCGAGGTGGCGAGAGAAGCCTTGAAATGATCCACGGAAACACCGCATGGGCCGCGGCCGCCATGAAAGGGCGGCTGGACGGCGAATCTCTAGCTTTCGAAGGCGCCAGCACCGACACCCGGGAGCTGAAGCCGGGCAACCTCTTCTTTTGCCTGATCGGCCAGCGCGACGGCCACGACTTCGCGGAGGCCGCCGCCGAGCGCGGCGCCGCCGCCCTGGTCGTCGACGCCCGGCATGCGGTCGCGGCCAAGATTCCGAAGATCGTGGTCGAGGACACCCTCCAAGCGCTCGGCGACTTGGCCCAGGCTTGGCGCCGAAAGTTTCCGATCCCGCTGCTCGGGATCACCGGCAGCAACGGCAAGACCACCACCAAGGAGCTGGTCAAGTGCGTCCTCCAGACTCAATACCGGACCCTGGCCACCGAGGGAAACTTCAACAACCTGATCGGGGTGCCCAAGACCCTCTTCGGGCTGGCCGAAGGCGACGAAGCCGCGGTCGTCGAGATGGGGATGAACGACTTCGGCGAGATCGGCCGGCTGACCGAGATCGCCGAGCCGACCTTGGGCCTCATCACCAACATCGGCCAAGCCCATCTGGAAAAACTGGGCGGCCTCGAGGGAGTGGCCCGGGCCAAGGGCGAGCTCTTCGCCGGCCTTAAAGCCTCGGCCACCGCTTTGGTCAACGCCGCCGACCCCAAAATCGCGGCCTTGCCGACGCCGGCTCAAAAATTTTGTTACGGCAAGCCCGAGTGCGGAATTTGGGGCGAGGTCCGGCCGACGCCGAGCGGCGATGCCCGGCCCCTTCACCTGCGGATTCATTTCGAGGATCGCTCGGCCGACCTGGCGATGCAGATCCCGGGGCCGCACAATCTCTCCAACGTCCTGGCGGCCCTCGCAGTGGCTCGGGAGCTGAAAATTCCCTTCGAGAATGCCAAGGCCGCGCTGGAGGCTTTCCGGCCCCGGGCCTCCCGGATGGAATTGCTCACTTTGGCCGGCGGCATCCATTTGATCGACGATTGTTACAACGCCAACCCTTCCTCCACCGTCGCGGCCTTGAAGACCCTGGCCGGGCTCAAGGGCGGCCAAGCTTCGCTGGCCATCCTGGGCGAGATGCTGGAGCTCGGCGCTTTCACCGAGGAGGGCCATCGCGAGGTCGGCCGGAACGCCGCCCAGGAAGGCCACGATCGGCTCATCGCGATCGGACCCCACGCCCAAGACATTTTAGCTGGAGCCCGGGAGGGCGGAATGGAAGAGTGGCGGATGGCGGGATTCAAGGACCCCGAGTCGGCCATTGCCATGTTGCCCAAAGTTCCTGAAGGCACCCAATGGATCTTGGTCAAAGGCTCCCGCGGCATCCATCTCGAGAAGGTCGTCGCTCATTTGAAGGAAAATTTTTAAATGCTCTATTACTTCCTTTACCCGCTGCGGACCGAATTCATCGTCTTCAATCTGTTCAAGTACATCACTTTCCGCAGCTTCGGCGCCCTGCTCACCGCCTTGGTGATCTACCTCCTGCTCGGCCGGCGCTTCATCACCTATCTGCGCCGCAACCAGGTCGGCCAATTCATCCGCGACGAGGGGCCCAAGACCCACTTCAACAAGAAGGGCACCCCGACGATGGGCGGCCTGTTGATCCTCTTCTCGATGGGGATCTCGGTCCTGCTCTGGGGCAACTTGGAGAACGCCTATCTTTGGTTGGTCCTCTTCATCACCTTCAGCTACGGCGCCATCGGCTTCTACGACGACTTCAAGAAGCAGATCAAAAAAGTGAACCTGGGCCTGAAGGCCCGGGTGAAGTTTCCGCTCCAGGTTTTGATCGCAGCCATCGCCGGCGTGATCCTGCTCACCTACCTCGATTTCTCGACCCACTTGGTGGTGCCCTTCTTCAAGGACTTCCAGCCCGATTTGGGCTGGCTCTACGTCGGCCTGATTTGCCTGGTGGTGGTCGGGGCCTCCAATGCGGTCAACCTGACCGACGGGCTCGACGGCTTGGTCGCGGTGCCCAACATCATGGCCTTCATGACCTATGGAGTCCTGGTCTACATCGCCGGCGCCAGCAAGATCGCCAACTACCTCCAAGTCATCTTCGTGCCGGGGGCCAGCGAGCTGTCGATCTTCTGTGCCGCCATCGTCGGCGGCATCGTCGGCTTCCTCTGGTACAATTCCTATCCGGCCGAAATTTTCATGGGCGACACCGGCTCCCTCAGCCTCGGCGGCGCCTTGGGCATGGTGGCGATTCTGGCCAAGGCCGAAATTTTGCTGATCCTGGTCGGCGGCATCTTCGTTCTCGAGACGGTCTCGGTCATCACCCAGGTCGTTTCCTTCAAGCTGACCGGCAAGCGGATCTTCAAGATGGCGCCGATCCACCACCATTTCGAGCTGAAGGGCTGGCCGGAGCCGAAAGTCATCACCCGTTTTTGGATCATCAGCTTTATTTTGTCGCTGCTGTCGTTGGCGACCTTGAAATTGCGTTAACAGCCCTCTCCCCTCGCGGGAGAGGGTGGTTCGCGAAGCGAACCGGGAGAGGGGGGCGGCGTTAAGCCAATGCTTGCTTTGCCGCACCCCCTCTCCCCCAGCCCCTCCCCCACCAGGGGGGAGGGGGGAGACTTTATGCCAATCGCCGTACTAGGACTCGGCAAAACCGGAATCTCCGTCGCCCGCTACTTCGCCGGCCAAGGCGAGGCCGTCTGGGGCATCGACGACAATCCCGCCCTCGATCCGGCCGGCCTGGGGCCCTATTTCGCCGAGCTCTTTCTCGGCGGCCGCCAACCCGATTTCGCGAAAATCTCGCGCTTCTTCATCAGCCCCGGCGTCGATCCCCGCCATCCTTCGGCCGAAGCCGCCCGGGCCCAGGGCCTGAGCCTCGAAGGCGAGCTCGAGCTGGCCTTCAGCTTGACCAAAGGCCGGCCGGTCATCGCGATCACCGGCACCAACGGCAAATCGACCACCACTTCGCTGGTCGGCGCGATCTACCGCCAAGCCGGCGTCAAGGCCGGCGTCGGCGGCAACCTCGGCACGCCCTTCCTCGACCTGGTGACCGACCCCCAGGACTTCGAAGCCTTCATCGTCGAGGTCTCGAGCTATCAATTGGAAACGACCAAGACCTTCAAGCCCAAGGTCGCGGCCCTGCTCAACGTCACCGAGGATCACCTCGACCGCTATCCTTCCTTCAAGGAGTACTTGGCCGCCAAGGCCCGGATCTTCGCCTGCCAGGATGAAAACGACTTTTCGGTCTATAACGACGACGATCTTCATTGCCTGCAGGCCATTGAGGCCACCGAGGGCCGGCGCGCGCCCTTCAGCACCGCCAAAAAATTGAAGGGCGCCTACTTCTTCGAAAACCGGCTCTATTGGGCGCCCCACGGTCCGGTCGAAGCCGAATTCTCGCTCCAAAAATCCAAGCTGCTCGGCCTCCACAACCTCGAGAACATGGCCTGCGCCGTGGCCTGCGCCAAGGCCGACGGCATCGCCGATGCCGCGATCCAGGAGACCCTCGACACTTTCCAAGGCCTGCCCCACCGCATCGAATGGGTCGCCGAAATCGACGGCGTGAATTACTACGACGACTCCAAGGGCACCAACGTCGGGGCGGTGGTGATGTCGCTGGCCAGCTTCGATCAGGACGTGGTGCTGATCCTGGGCGGCAAGGACAAGGGCGGCGACTACGCCCCGCTCAAGCCATTGGTCCGGCACAAGGTCCGGGGGCTGGTGCTGATCGGCGAGGCCAAGGACAAGATCGCCGCCGCCCTGGGCGACGCCGCCGAAACCGTCGTCGCCGCCTCGATGCGCGAGGCGGTGCGGGAAGCGCGGCGGCTCGCCGTCGCCGGCGGGACGGTGCTGCTCAGCCCGGCCTGCTCCAGCTTCGACATGTTTCGGGATTACCATGACCGCGGCCTGCAATTTCAGCGGGCGGTGAAAGAGCTGCAGGAGGGCCAAGGTGCAACGTAGGCCCATCGACTATCCCCTGCTGGTCGTCACTCTTTTGCTGATGGCGATCGGGCTCCTGATGGTCTACTCGGCCTCGGCGATCTACGCTCAAGACCTCTACAAGGACTCCCACTATTTCTTGAAGAAAGAGATCGTCTTCATGGCCCTGGGCTTGGTCCTGATGTTCGTGGTCAAGGCCGTCGATTACCATCTTTATTATAAGCTCAACTATCCGATCTTGGTCGGGACGGTCTTGCTTCTGCTCATCACCTTCATCCCCGGCATCGGCCACAAGGCCGGCGGCGCCCAGCGCTGGATCGGCCTCGCCGGCTTCACCCTCCAACCCTCGGAATTGGCCAAGCTGGCCGTCATCATCTTCATGGCCTACACCTTGGCCAAGAAGAAGGACAAGATGAAGAGCTTCAAGGTCGGCTTTCTGCCGGCCGCCCTGATCGTCGGCTCCGTCGCGATCCTGGTCCTGGCTCAAAAAGATTTGGGCACCACCTTCGTCATCTGCCTGGTGGCCTTCGTCATGCTCTACATCGGCGGCACCCGGATCAGCTACCTCTTCGCCGGCATCGTGGCGGCGATCCCGGCCCTTTACTTCCTGGTCTTCTCGGTCGACTACCGGCGCAAGCGCATCCTCGCCTTCCTCGACCCTTGGGAGCACAAGCTCGACGAAGGCTTCCAGATCATCCAGTCCTACGTGGCCTTCAACGCCGGCGGCCTGTCCGGCGCCGGCCTGGGCCAGGGCAAGCAAAAGCTCTTTTATCTGCCGGCGGCTCACACCGACTTCATCTTCTCGGTGGTCGGCGAGGAGCTGGGCCTGATCGGCGTCTTCTTCGTCTTGGGGCTCTTCGTCCTGTTTTTATTCCGCGGCTCCAAGATCGCCAGTCGGGCCCCCGACCTTTTCGGCACCTATCTGGCGGTCGGCATCACCTCGCTGATCACGGCCCAGGCCTTGATCAATTTCGCGGTGGTCATGGGGCTGCTGCCGACCAAAGGGCTGCCGCTTCCCTTCATCAGCCACGGCGGCACCTCGCTCTTGGTCGTTTGCATCTTGGTCGGCATCCTGCTCAATATCTCCTCTCAAACCCAGAAGCCCGATTCCCATGATTGAGAAACCCAAATTTCTCTTCGCCGGCGGCGGCACCGGCGGCCATCTCTTCTCCGGCATCGCGGTGGCCGAGCTCCTGCGGGAGCGCTTGCCCGGCTCCAAGGTCCTCTTCGTCGGCACCCGCAACGGCCTCGAGAAGGACATCGTGCCGAAGGCCGGCTTCGATCTCGACTTCATCGAGGCCACGCCGCTCAAGGGCTCGGGCTGGGTCGCCCGGGTCCGCAGTCTCCTGCGCCTGCCCAAGGCCTACCGCCAGTCGAAAAAGATCCTGAAAAAATTTCAACCCGATATCGTGATCGGCATCGGCGGTTACGCCAGCGGCGCGATGGTCCTAGCCGCCCATTACGCCGGCCTGCCGACCGCGCTCATCGAGCAGAATTCGGTTCCCGGTTTCACCAACCGCCAGCTCGGCCGCTTCGCCGGCAAAATCTTCATCGCCTTCGAGAAGGCCAAGGAATATTTCTCGCCGGCCAAGACCCAACTGACCGGAAATCCGGCCCGCCGCCTGCAAGCTCCGGCCGCGGCCAAGGAAGCCGGTCAGTTTTGCCTCTTCGTGATGGGTGGATCCCAGGGCGCCCACGCCCTCAACGTCGCGGTGATGGAGGCCCTGCCCGGGCTGAAGGACCGAACCGGCCGTTACCGCTTCATTCACCAGACCGGCGGCCAGGATTTCGAGGCGGTGAAGGCGGCCTACGCCGCCGCCGGTTTCGCCGCCGAAGTGTTTCCCTTCTCCCAAGATTTGGCGCCGCATTACGCCCGGGCCGACCTGATGCTTTGCCGGGCCGGCGCCGGCACCATCGGCGAGCTGCAAAACCTCGGCCTGGCTTCGATCCTGGTGCCCTATCCCTTCGCGGCCGACGATCACCAGCGCTTCAACGCCGCCGAGATGGTGGCTTCGGGCGCGGCCGAGATGATCCTCAACGCCGAGCTGAGCGGCGCCAAGCTCGGCGAGCGGCTGCGGCATTACGCCGAGCATCCCGAACGATTAACGGAGATGGGCCGAAAGGCCCGAGCTCTGGCCAAACCGGAGGCGGCGGCCCAAGTCCTGGAACATTGCCTAGACATGATCGAGGGGAAGAAATAAAAAAGAGGCTCACGCCGTCTCCTGGATTCTCTTCAAAAAAAGAACCTACGGCGTGGCCTCAAATTCCCACACGGTTCCTCGGTCCGGAACCCTGGTTGGACTGGAGGTCCAAGCAAAAACTTTAGCAAGTTCGAGGCCAGCATCAGAGACTCTTGAAAAAATTGGAGATTTGAATTTCCCGGGTAGGGAAAATTAAGCCTTCGCCAAGTTTGAATGAAAGGGGTAGCATTTCGTTACCATGGCTTCCTTACCCACTCGCCTGGATTCCTTCTATTCCGAAAAGCGCCTGCTCCAAGATATCCGCGGGGTCGAGACCTGGGAATTGAACGGCCTCGCCGGCCATCATCTCCTCAAGCTCAAAAAGCAAGGCGAGCCGGCTTATCGCAGCGAGTTCGATTTTCTCTCTCGCCTCGATCATCCGGGCCTGCCCCGAGCCATCGGCTACGAGCTCGAGGACGGCATCGAGCTCTACCGCCGCGAATTCGTCGAGGGCCGGCCGCTTGCCGAATTTTTCGGCCAATGGAATGCCGAAGTCATCGGCGCTTGGACGGCCCAGGCCCTTCGCGCTCTCGCCACCCTGCATTTTCAAGGCCTGGCTCACGGCGACTTGAGCGGAGCCAACCTCTTGGTCCATCCAGCGCGCGGCGCCGTCATCATCGACTTGGAATTTCTCGCCCCGCGCCACCGGGCGGTCAGCCATATCCGGGGCACCCCCCGAACCATGGCGCCGGAAATTTTTTGGGGGCATCCACCGACCATCCCCAGCGACCTCTATTCTTTGGGCTGCCTGCTCTACGCCTTGATCGCCGGCCGCTATCCTTTCGGCGCCCAAGACTTCGAGGGCTTGCTCCAGCAGCATGCCCTGGAAACGCCGACCAACCCGGCGGTGACGCGGGCCGGGATTCCGGCCGAGCTGGGCCTGGTGGCCTTGCGTCTCCTGGCCAAGGAGCCCGGCCACCGCTTCGCCGAATGCAACGACGTGATCGCGGCGATCAACCGGGCCTTGGGACTGAAGGAAGCGCTCGAGCCCCAGCCGCCGCGGCTCCAGCCGGCTGAGCATCTCCGCGCCACCCAAGCCTACTCCCACGAGCGCGAGGCGATCCGCTACCTGCAGCAAAAATCGGAGCTGGGCGAAAAGGAGCTGACGACCTGGGCCGAGCTCTTGCTCAAGACCGGCCAGCTCGCCGAGCTTGAAGCTCTCCTGCCGCGCTTGGCCGCGCCCGAAGCCGAGCTCTTGAAGTTGCTCCTGCTCAACCGCCGGGGCCGCTACGCCGAGGCCCTCGAGCAAGCCCGAGCCCATCCCGAGCTCGACGACAATCGGGCCCGCCTCGCCAAGGCGACCGCCCTCTATTACACCGGCCAAGTCGAAGCCGCGCTCGACGAGCTCCAGCCGAGCTCGGCCAACTCCGGCGATCCGGCCACTCAGCGGGCTCTCGACAATTTCCGGGGCAATCTTTTTTATTTCGAACGCCGCCTGCCCGAAGCCGAGGCCGCCTACGCCAAGACGCTGGCGGGCGCGCGCCAAGCCGGCGCGGTCGCGGCCGAAGCCCTGGCTCTGATGAACTTGGCCAACGTCCAAACCGGCCAGGGTCGCTGGGAAGCTGCTTTCGACAGCTACGGGCGGGCAGCCGAGCTCCACGAAGCCTTGGGCCTCAAGACCGAGAAGGCCAAGACTGACCTCAATTTGGCGGGGCTGCTTCGCTTCGCCGGCCATCTCGAAAAATCCGAAGCCCTGATCGAGGCCGCCGGCCAAGCCCTGGCTCTCGCGCCCAACCGCCAGCTCGAAGGCTACGCCGAATTGCTGCGGGCCGACTTGGCCAAGAAGCGCGGCGACTTCGTCCAGGCCCGGGGCATCCTCGAAGCCAACCGCCGGCCCTTGGCCGGCCCTTTGAGCGCCGCCGACCAAGGCGACCTCTTGATCTCGCTGGCCGAGATCGACTGGGCCCTGGGCGAGGACGCCGCGGCCGCCGCCGGCCTGGAGCAGGCCCGCGAGCTGGGACGGAAACATTCCGACCCGCTGCTGGGCCAGCGAGCCACCTTCCTCCAAGCTCTGCTCGCCGCCTTCACCGAAGAGGGGCTGCGCTCCGACAAGATCTATTTCAGCGCCGAGGAGCTGCGCAAGGGCGGCGACGTCGAGTTCGTTCTGGACAACCTGCTCCGGGCCAGGCGCCGGGCCCTGGCTCAAGACCGCGAATGGCCCGAACCGCTGCAAATTTGGTCGCGGCACTTGGCCGAGCGCACTTGCGCCGCCATGCCCGCCGATTACCGCGCATTTTTCCGACAATTTTACCGTGAACTTTGGGAGGTCCGCGTCATGAACTCTTTCAAATCCGATTCCCGACTCGACTCGATCCTGGAATGGGTTCGGGAGCTGACCGGCGAGCTCGATCTCCAGGAGCTCAGCGCCAAGATCCTGGCCCGGCTCCTCGAATTTTCCGGAATGGAGCGAGGCTTTCTCATCCTCAAGGAAGGCGAGCGGCTTTCGATCCTCCAATCCCACCAGATCCGGCCCGAGGACTTCGGACCCGACGGTCACGAAGCCTTGAGCTGGTCTTTGACTCGCCAAGCCTTGGCCAGCGGCAAGCCGCTGATCACGGTCAACGCCCAGCACGACGAGCAGATCCCCTTGGCCCGCAGCGTCCAAGCCCTCGACCTCCGCGGGGTGGCGGTGCTGCCCTTCCGTTTCCGCGGCCAAACCCTGGGCGCGATCTATCTCGACTCCCGCCGGCCCGGCGAGGCCGCCTTGAACGACCTCGCCTATCTCGGCGGCTTGGCCGACATCCTGGGATTGGCGGTGCACAATGCCACCCGCTACGAGAAGACGGTGCAGGATTTGGAGCAAGCCCAACGGGCCCTGGAAAAATCCCAAGAGGCTTTGCAGCTCAAGTACCAATACAAGAACCTGATCGGCCGGGCGCCGGCGACCCGGGCCTTCCTCCAGCGAGTCGACCGGGTGACCGAAGTCCGAGCCACCGTCCTGATCTTGGGCGAAAGCGGCGTCGGCAAGGAGCTGATCGCCCGAGCCATCCATTACAACGGCCCCTTGAAGAAGGGGCCCTTCGTCGCCACCAATTGCGGAGCCATTCCCGAGAACTTGGTCGAGAGCGAGCTCTTCGGCCACGAGCGCGGCTCCTTCACCGGCGCCATCGAAAGCCACGCCGGCCTCTTCGAGCAGGCCAACCGCGGCACCCTGTTCTTGGACGAGATCGGCGAGATGCCTTTGCCGGTCCAAGCCAAGCTCCTGCGAGTCCTCCAAGACGGCGAAGTTCGGCGAGTCGGAGGCTGCGCCGACCGCAAGGTTCAGGTTCGGGTGATCGCGGCCACTCACCGCAACCTCAAGGAAGAAGTGAAGGCCGGCCGCTTCCGCGAGGACCTCTTCTACCGGCTGAGCGTCGCCGAGGTGACGATCCCGCCGCTGCGCGAGCGCCAGGAAGACATCCCGCTTTTGGCCGACCATTTTCTGGAAAAGTTCGCCGAGCAGAATCAATCGGCGAAGAAAAGCTTGGATCCGAAAGTTCTCGCCGCGATGGCGCTCTATGGCTGGCCGGGCAACGTCCGCGAGCTCGAGAACCTCGTTTACAATCTTTGCATCTTCAGCGACGGCCACCGCATCGGTCCCGAGGACCTGCGGCAACGCCCCGACTTGGCGGCCTTGCTCGACCTGCCGCTGCCTCCGGCTATCGAGAAAAAAGTCGAGGCGGCTTCAGCCGACCCGCTCCGCGACGCCATCGATCGGGGCGAGATCAACCTTTCGGAAGCCAAGCGCCGCTTTGAGCGCGAGGAAATCGTCCGAGCCCTGGCCCTGCATCGGGGCAAGGTCGGCGAGGCGGCCCGCCACCTCGGCATTCCCCGGCCCCAGCTTTCGCGGCTGCTGAGCTACCATCACCTCCAAAAAGAGCCGGTCTAAATCGCC
>DATEDP010000001.1 GCA_035281585.1 bacterium | reverse complement strand
TCGAGCGGCTTGGCCAGCTTGAGCGGCGTCTGACCACCGAGCTGGACGATCACGCCGAGCGGCTTCTCGCGTTCCACGATCTCGAAAACATCCTCGAGGGTGAGCGGCTCGAAGTAGAGCTTGTCGGAGGTGTCGTAGTCGGTGGAGACGGTCTCCGGATTGCAATTGACCATGATGGTCTCGAAACCGGCGTCGGACAGGCCCATCGCCGCGTGGACGCAGCAATAATCGAATTCGATGCCCTGGCCGATGCGGTTGGGACCCCCGCCCAGGATGACGATTTTCTTTTTCTTGGTGACCTCGGCCTCGTCCTCGCGCTCATAGGTCGAGTACAAATAAGGGGTATAGGCCTCGAACTCGGCGGCGCAGGTGTCGACCCGCTTATAGACCGGCTCGATCTTGGCTTTCTTGCGCAGGGCGCGGATTTGCCGGGGATCCTTGCCGAGCAACTCGGCCAGCCGCTTGTCGCTGAAGCCCATTTCCTTGGCTTCGCGGAGCAGCGGTTGGAAAGCCTGGGTCGACACCTTTTTTGCCTGTTTCTTCAATTCCTTCTCGGCGTCGACGATGTCCCGGATCTGGGCCAAGAACCATGGGTCGATGGCGCTGAGCTTGAAAATCTCGGCATCGCTAAAGCCGTGACGCATGGCATCGGCGACGTACCAAATGCGCTCGGCGTTGGGGACCTTGAGCTTCTCGACCAGCAATTTTTTGGATTTGGCGTCGAGCTTTCCCCTTATCTTGGGCTCGAAGCCGGCGCTGCCGATCTCCAGCGAGCGCAGGGCTTTCTGGAAGCTCTCCTTGAAGGTGCGGCCGATGGCCATGGCCTCGCCGACCGATTTCATCTGGGTGGTGAGGGTGGCGTCGGCGGTGGGGAATTTCTCGAAGGTGAAGCGCGGGACCTTGGTGACGACGTAGTCGATGGTCGGCTCGAAGGCCGCCGGCGTGTAGCGGGTGATGTCGTTCAGAATCTCGTCCAGGGTGTAGCCCACCGCCAGCTTGGTCGCGATCTTGGCGATCGGGAAGCCGGTGGCCTTGGAGGCCAGGGCGCTGGAGCGCGAAACCCGGGGATTCATCTCGATGGCGGTGAAGCGGCCGGTCTTGGGATTGACCGCGAATTGGATGTTGGAGCCGCCGGTGTCGACGCCGATGGCCCGGATGATCTTGAGCGAAGCGTCGCGCAGCCGCTGGTATTCCTTGTCGGTCAGGGTCTGGGCCGGCGCGATCGTGATGCTGTCGCCGGTGTGGACGCCCATCGGGTCGAGGTTTTCGATCGAGCAGATAATGACGACGTTGTCCTTGGTGTCGCGCATCACCTCGAGCTCGAATTCCTTCCAGCCGAGCAGCGATTCCTCGATCAACAATTGACGCACCGGTGACGCATCGAGGCCGGCTCGAACCTTCTCGCGGTACTCCGACTTGTTATAGGCGACGCTGCCGCCGGTTCCGCCCAGGGTGAAGGCCGGGCGGATGATGGCCGGAAAGCCGACTTCCTTCACCACCTCCAGCGCCTCCTCCAGGCTGTGGGCCAAGCCCGAGCGCGGCACGTCGACGCCGATTCGAAGCATCGCGGCCTTGAATTCGGCCCGGTCCTCGGCCATCCGGATGGCCTTGAGGTTGGCGCCGATCAATTCGACGTTGTATTTGTCCAAGATCCCGAGCTCGCCCAGCCGCACCGCCAGGTTGAGGGCGGTCTGGCCGCCCAAGGTCGGCAGGATCGCGTCGGGCCGCTCCTTCTCGAGGATCCGGCCGACCACTTCCGGCGTCATCGGCTCGATATAGGTGGCGTCGGCGAAATCGGGGTCGGTCATGATCGTCGCCGGATTGGAGTTGATCAGCACGACCTGGTAGCCGTCTTCCTTGAGGGCCTTGATGGCCTGGACTCCGGAGTAGTCGAATTCGCAGGCCTGGCCGATGACGATGGGGCCGCTGCCGATGAGCATGATTTTTTTGAGGTCGCTACGTTTAGGCATGGTTCTGGTCCATCATCTTTCTAAACTCTTCAAAGAGATACAGCGAGTCGTGAGGCCCCGGCGAGGATTCGGGGTGGTACTGCACCGCCAGGACATCCTCGTCCTCCTTGCAGAAGCCCGAGACCGTCTTGTCGTTCAGGTGGAGGTGGGTCATGACCCCCGCCTTCTTGAGCGATTCGGGGTCGATCGCGAAGCCGTGGTTCTGAGCGGTGATCTCGACTTGGCCGGTCTTGAGGTTCTTCACCGGCTGGTTGCCGCCGCGGTGGCCGAACTTGAGCTTGTAGGTCTTGGCGCCCAAGGCCAGGCCCAGGATCTGGTGGCCCAGGCAGATGCCGAAGACCGGAACCTTGCCGACCAGCTTCCTGGCGTTCTCGATGGCGTAGGTCACCGCCGCCGGATCGCCGGGGCCATTGCTCAAAAACACGCCGTCGGGCTTCTCGGCCAGGACCTGCTCGGCCGGAGTCGCCGCCGGCACCACCTTCACTTCACAACCGGCATCGACCAAGTGGCGGAGGATGTTTTTCTTGATGCCGAAGTCGTAGGCGATGACCTTGCGCTTCGCCAATTTGCCGTCGGGCTTGCGGGCTCCGCCGGCGGTCACCGAGTAAGTGCCCTCCTTCCACAGGTAGGCCTTGTCGGTGGTGACGTCCTTCACCAGATCCTGCCCTTCCATCGACGGCAGGGCCTTCACTTTTTTCTTCAAGCGCTTCAAGTCCAAGTCTTGGGTCGAGATCAGGCCCGGCTGGGCCCCCTTGTCTCGCAAATGACGGACCAGGGCCCGGGTGTCGATGCCCTCGATGCCCGGAATTTTGTGGCGCTTGAGATAGTCGCCCAAGGACTCGCTCGCCCGGTAATTGCTGTAGACCCGGGAGTATTCCTTGACGATGAAGCCCTCGACCTGGGGCACAGCCGACTCGATGTCTTCATCGTTGACGCCGTAGTTGCCGATCATCGGGTAGGTCATCGTGACGATCTGGCCCTTGTAGGAAGGATCGGTGAGGATCTCCTGGTAGCCGACCATCGAGGTGTTGAAGACCACCTCGCCGCCGGCATCGCCCTCGTAACCGAAGGAACTGCCCTCGAAGGTCGTCCCATCCTGCAACATCAAGATCGCGCGGTCTTTCTTCAATAACATCCTATTCTCCATGCACTCGCTTGCCGTCCACCCAGGTGCCCACCACCCGGCCCCTCATGTCCCAACCCTCGAAGGGCGAATTCCGGCTCTTCGAAAACCCCTCGGAGGCGCGATAGATCCAGATGGCGTTCAAATCCAACAAAGCAAGATCCGCGGCGGCGCCTACTTTAATGCCCTGGTAGGGGCGGCGCAAGATCGCCAGCGGCGCCGAGGTGAGGGACTCCACCAGCCGCTGCAAAGTCAATTTTCCGCCGTCGACCAGCCGCAAAGCCAAGGGCAACGCGGTTTCGAAGCCGAGGATGCCGAAGGCGGCCTGGTCGAACTCCACTTCCTTGTCGACGGTGGCATGAGGGGCGTGATCGGTGGCGATGCAATCGAGAGTCCCGTCGGCCAAGCCGGCGATCACCGCCTGGCGGTGCTCCTCTCCGCGGAGCGGCGGGCACATCTTGGCGTGGGTGTCGTAGTCGCCGACCGCCGCGTCGGTCAAGGTGAAGTGATGGGGCGCGGCCTCGCCGCTGACTTTCAAGCCTTGCTGCTTGGCCCGGCGGATCAGCTCGACCGATCCGGCGGTGCTGACGTGGGCGACGTGGAGGTGGGCTCCGGTCAAGCGGCTCAAATAAATGTCGCGGGCGACAATGATGTCCTCGGCCTCGGCCGGCATGCCCTTCAGCCCGAGCCGGCAGCTGACCTCGCCTTCGTGCATCGAGCCGCCCTTGGCCAAGTTGGCGTCGACCGAGTGGGTGAGGACCGGGATGCCGAAGCCCTGGGCATAGTCCATCGCCAGCCGCATCAAGCGGCTGTCCATCACCGTCATTCCGTCGTCGGAGATGCCGACGCAGCCGGCCGCCTTCAACTCGCCGATCTCGGCCAATTCCTTGCCCTGCAAACCCTTGCTGATCGCCCCGATCGGGAGGACCTTGACGCCGCAGGCCTGGGCGGCCTTCTCCAATATATAGTGGGTGGTGGCGGCGTTGTCGTTGACCGGCTGGGTGTTGGCCATGCAGCAGATCGTGGTGAAGCCGCCGGCCGCCGCCGAGCGGGTGCCGGTCTCGACCGTCTCCTTGTGCTCGAAGCCCGGTTCGCGGAGGTGGGTGTGGAGATCGACGAAGCCGGGCAGCAGGACCTTGCCCCTCCCCACCACTCGCTTATAACCGTCGGAGGCCTTGAGGCCCTTTCCGATTCCGGCGATCTTCCCCTCATGAACGATGAGGTCGCCGACTTGATCGAGACCTAAGGTCGGATCGAAAATTCTGGCCCCTTCAATGAGATAACTTCCACCTTTCACTTTTCACCTTTCACTTTTCACGTCACTCGCCGGCCAGCAGGTACAGCAAAGCCATCCGCACCGCCACCCCATTTTTCACCTGGTCGAGAATCAGCGAATAAGGCCCGTCGGCCACCTCGGGCGCGATCTCGACGCCGCGGTTGACCGGCCCCGGATGCATGATCACCACGTCGGGCTTGGCCTTTCGGAGCAAGGCGGCATTGAGGCCGAAAAACCGGGAATATTCGCGGAGGCTGGGGAACGGCAGGCCGTCGAGCCTTTCGGTCTGGATCCGCAGCATCATGACGACGTCGAGCTCGGGCAAGACCTCGGACAGATTGTGGCTGACCCGGACGCCGAGACTTTCGATTCCCGGCGGCATCATGCTCTTGGGGCCCACCACCGTCACCGAGGCGCCGAAAGTCTTCAGCGCGTAAAGATTGGACCGGGCCACCCGGGAGTGGGCGATGTCGCCGACGATGCCGACTTGGAGGCCCTCGATCTTCTTCTTGTGGTCGCGGATGGTCAGGAGGTCGAGCAGGGCCTGAGTCGGATGCTCGTGAGCTCCGTCGCCGGCATTGATGATCCGAACCCCGGGCAGGACCTTGGCCACCGCCTGGGGCGCGCCGGCCGAGGGGTGGCGGATGACCAGGATGTCGGGCGACATGGCCATGAGGTTCTTGGCGGTGTCGAGCAGGCTCTCGCCCTTGGTGGCCGAGGAGCTGGATTTCGAAATATTGATCACGTCGGCCGAGAGGCGCTTGCCGGCGATCTCGAAGCTGGTCCGGGTCCGGGTCGAATTTTCGAAGAAGAGGTTGATCACCGTCTTGCCGCGCAGGGCCGGCACCTTCTTGATGGCCCGGCCGCCGACCTCGCGAAAGGTGTCGGTGGTGCGGAAGATGAACTCGATCTCCTCGCGGCTCAAGCTGGACATGCTCAGGATGTGGGTTTGAGACAGTTTCATAGTTAAGTAGGGGCGCCCCTCGCGGGGGCCCCGTCTACCAATAGTCTCCCTGCTAAAGGCGGGGGCAAGCCCCGTCCCTACAGTTTCGCAATGACCACCTCATCGATGCCATCAGTTTCCTTGAAACGAACCTTCACGACCTCGCCGGCGGGCACGTCGAGGGTCTTGCCGCAGATATCGGCCTGGATCGGGATCTCCCGTCCGCCCCGGTCGACCAGGGCCAAGAGCTCGACCTTGCGGGGCCGGCCCAGGTCGAAGAGCGCGTCCAAGGCGGCCCGCACCGTCCGGCCGGTGTAGAGGACGTCGTCGATCAGCAGGACCCGGGCCCCGTCGACCGCGAAGGGCATCTTGGTTTCCTTGACCACCGGCATGTCGGCCACGGTGCTCAAATCGTCGCGGTAAAGATTGATGTCGAGGATGCCGATCGGCGCCGGCGACTTGAGATGGGCCGCCAAGCGGCGGGCCAGCGGAACGCCGCGGGTGTGGATCCCGATCAGGGAGTAAGAGCCCTCCCCGTCTTGGCGCTCGGCGATTTGGGAAGCGAGGCGCTTCAGCACGGTTTCGAGCTGGCCGCCGTCCAGGAGCAGTTTTTCTTTTTTTTCAGCCATCGGATAAAAAAAAACCTCCCTATCGTGGGAGGTTTTTCAAATTCCTTTCCAGCAGCTTCTTCTTTTTCGCATCTTCGAGGGGCCGGACCCGCACTCATTTCTCCTTCGACCGCCCAGCGGTCGACAAAAAATTTTGGGAGCCTTATCCCCCAGTCCCGGTGCAGTCAATGCCTTTTTCTAATTATTACATTTCGCCCGAAATTTCGGGGAATCTTATCGCCAGCTCGGCCTGCTTTCCACCCCCGACTTGGAGTTTGGCACTCTTCGGATATTTGCGATCGGCGGTCGCCTTGATGGTATAGCTGCCTTCCGGCAGCTGGGCCAGGACCCAAGGGGCATCGCAGTCCGCCTCCAAAACCAACTTACCTTGGGCATTTTCGATCTTCACTTGGATGAAGGAGACGTAGGCCCGGCCGCCGGTGGTGAACATCAGCTTGGCCGAGTAATTGGCCCAGCGCGGGTCCTCCTTGGACTCGCCGACGCCGGTGCAGGCGTATTTGAGGCCTTGATAGTTGAGCTCTTGGTCTTGGGGAACTTGGGCGAGGGCCGCCGACCCCAGGAGCAAAAACCCCACCGCAAAGAGAGCGATTCTCATCGAAGACCTCCTCAAGGCGCCGGGCCGACGTAGAGACCGGCGAATTTGTAGGTTCCGTCCTTCTCGGCATTGAACCAAAGGCTGTAGCTGTTCCCACCCTTCACCCATTCGGTGTAACGGTGGCCTTCGCTGGTCTTGGTGTATTTGCCGGACTTGAGATGCTTCCGGATCTCGGGCGTGAACATCTTCTCGAAGTTCTTCGCCGCAACCTCGCGGGAAACGTCGACTCCCAAGCCCTCTTCCCAATTGAAGCGCGGGCAGGAGCAAAGGTCGAGGACCTTGTCTTTCTCATTTTTTTCCAAGGCTTGATTGAAGGTAGCGAGAAAATCCGGGAAGGAATCCTTGGAAGCCGTGGTTTGGGAAAAAGAAAACGGCGCGACCAACAGTATCCCCAGGACGATCAAGAACCGAAATCCCGCCTTCACGCCGCCTCCTATATAATGAGCTGGGAAGCGGGATCGAACCGCCGACCTGCTGATTACGAATCAGCTGCTCTACCGACTGAGCTATCCCAGCTAAAGGCCTAAGATTCTTTCCATATCGACCCTCATCATATCAATTGGAAAAAAAATGTGAGCCCATTCTAAGGTAACGAGCCCATTCGAGACTGGCGATTGTCTTCAAAGATGCGACGGTGGCTGGCCCCGAACGGGTCCTGTCCGGTCTGCACCCCCACCGTCCTCGCAAGCTGCGGGCGGCGGGGGGCCCCCGCCCGGCCACCCGTTCGGGTCCAGAAGAAGCTTGGGCACAGAGAATCCGCAGCTTTTTGGCAGTCATCCTGAGCGAAGCGAAAGATCCACTACGGAATTTGTTAGAGTCGCGGAATTGGTAGTGGATTCCTCCCCCCGCTCGGAATGACAGCGGCTGTTTACCCAAAGCTTCTTCGGGAGCGGGTGGCTCGATGACGGGGGACCCCGCCGCCCGCAGCCCCTGCGAGGACGGCGGGGGTGGCAGCGAGACAGGCCCTGCTCCCGCCACCCAAGCCCCTTTCAAGCCAAAGCCAGCATCGGAATCCCAAAAACCATCGACACCCAGCCCGAGCCGATGCTAACCGCCCCCCATGGACCTAAGCGACCTCCCAAACCTCCCCTCCGGCGCACTCTTCGAAAAACTCCTTCAGGTGATGGATGAGCTGCGCGGCCCCCAAGGCTGTCCCTGGGACAAGGAGCAGACTCCGGCCTCGCTGATCCCCTGTCTCTTGGAGGAGACCTACGAGGTCATCGGCGCCATCGATTCCGGCGACGCCAAACATTTGAAGGAAGAGCTGGGCGACCTCCTCTTGCAAGTCGTCTTCCATTCACGGATCGGCAAGGAAGAAAAAACCTTCACCATCGATGAAGTGATCCGGCACTTGGTGGAAAAGTTGGTCCGCCGCCACCCCCACGTCTTCGCCGAGGGCGAAGTGAGCGAAGCCGATGAGGCGCTGCGCCAATGGGAGAGAATCAAGGCCAAGGAGAAGAAGCCCGGCGAGTCGCTGCTGGCCGGAGTTCCCGATTCGCTGCCGGCACTGGCTCGGGCCTATCGCCTCGGAGCCAAGGCCTCGCGGGTCGGATTCGATTGGCCCGACCTCGAAGGCGTGCTGAAGAAAACCGAGGAAGAGCTTCAAGAACTCCGTGAAGAAATATCACGCCGCGATTTGAAAAAGATCGAGGAAGAATTCGGCGACCTTCTCTTCTCGCTGGCACAAGTCGCGCGCTTC